>JBGPMT010000031.1:0-15621 GCA_041487135.1 Binataceae bacterium (SeqCode)
ATTCGCCGCCATCACTCGCAGTCCCAACGGGCCGGCCGCCGGCTCGATTCCGCCGACCATCGGCAACATCCGAAACGGTCTGATTCCGAGCAAGGCGGGAATCGAGGGGCCGTTGAGATCGGCGTCGAGGATGCCGACCTTACGGCCCGCCAGCGCCATCGAGGCCGCGAGATTGACCGCGAGCACGCTCTTGCCGGTGCCGCCGCGGCCGCTGGCCAATCCAATCACGGCGCGCGGTGCGCTAATCACAATCTTTTCGCGGGCCGGAGAGGAGGCACCGGTGGAGTTCTCGTTCTCCGCGCCGGTACGGAAGTCGGCAAAGATTCTCATCAGGACGGATTTGGGTTGCGCCGCATCAGTAGTCTACTGAAGTTAAGATGCACCGTTGGGTGGTCTGCGTAAAGTATCCCAGCGAGGCCGCTCCGGGTTTCAAGTTGCGTAAAGCGGCGGCGGGAAACAGGCTAGGGGATTACTTATCGTTGCGGCTCAGCCAAGCCGTATGGCCGCTCGTCCAATTCAAAGGCTTTTCAGAATCAGCCGGGATGGCGCAACCAGTGAAGGCAACGGCCGCCTCCGGAGGCTGTCTTCGCCGCGCCACGCGCGGCGAAGACAGCCTTGCGGCCCCGACTTCCTGTCGGACTATATGTTCTCTTCGTCGATATCGGTTGAGCCGAGCTTGCGATAGGTGTTGCGGTCGTCGTCGAAGCGCCGCTGCGAACGCGCCTCCTTTTCCTGCTCCTGTTGGCAATCATGGCAGAGCCGCGTAAACGGCATCGCCAGCAGCCGTTCCTCGGCGACTTCCAGCCCGCACGACTCGCAGACCCCGTAGGTCGATTCCTCGAGCCGTCCGAGAGCGTCGTCGATCTGCTGGATCTTGATCCGTTCACGGTCTGAAAGGATGAAGTTGATCTCGCGGTCGCGCTCTTCGGAGGCGAGATCGTAGGTATCCATCCCTTCGTCCTTGTTGGCCTCGCGCTCGGCTCGGAGTTCATTTTCAAATTCCGCGAGCAGCTTGTTCTTCATTTCGAGCAAGCGCTCACGCGTCTTGGTCAGGAACTTCTTTCGGTTCGCGGATTTGCTCGCGCTAGCCACTTTTTTTGGCATAGTAGGTGAACCTCGTTTTTTCAGATGCTCTCAGTGATCACCGCTGACACGTCGTATGTCATGGCTCGTTCGATTCGCGCCCTCACAAACTGACCGGGAGCGGCGCTGCCCGTGAGAAAAACCGCCCCATCGATCTCCGGCGCCTGGGTCGCGAGCCGGCCCGTCGGCCCGGCAAGGCTGTCCGGCGACGGCCCCTCGACCATCACTTCGACCTCGCGGCCGAGGAGATCGCGATTCTTGCGCAGCGAAATTTCGGCCTGTGCCTCCATCAGCTCGGCGCGGCGGGCACGCTTGACGTTCTCGGGCACTTGGCCGGCAAGGCTGAAGGCGGCGGTCTCTTCTTCGCGCGAATAGGTGAACACGCCGACGCGGTCGAACTGTTCCGTGCGCACGAAATCGGCCAGATGATCAAAAGCCTGCCTGGTCTCGCCGGGAAACCCGACTATGAATGACGTGCGCAGCGCGACGCCCGGGATGCGCCCGCGGATCCGCTCCAACAGCCGATGCAGCGCCGCGCCCGATCTCTCCCGGCGCATCGCGCGCAGGATGCCGTCGTCGGCATGCTGCAGCGGCATATCGATGTAATTTACGACCTGGTCGAGCCCGGCGATGGTGTCGAGCAGTTCGTCGCTGACCAGATTGGGATAACAATAGAGCAGCCGGATCCAGCGCAAGCCGTCGATTGCGGCCAGCGCCCGGAGCAGCGTCGAGAGCGATGCGGGGGGATTCAGGTCGCGCCCGTAGGCCGTCAGGTCCTGCGCGATCAAATTGATCTCGCGGACCCCGCGCGCCACCAGCGAGCGGGCCTCGGCGACCACATCGTCCAGCAGCCGGCTTTCGTGCCGTCCCCGGATCTTCGGGATGATACAGAAGGCGCATTGATGGTTGCAGCCCTCGGAGACCTTGAGATAGGCGCTGAAGGTTTCGCCGGTGAGCAGGCGCGGCGAATCGAGGCCGGGCAGCAAATGGGCCGCGCCGCGGTAAGGAGCGGGGCGCTTCTCGGGCGTCTCGGTGCGCCGCAGCAGATCGGGCAGCTCGAGGAAGTTCCCCGTTCCGACGAAGATGTCGACCTCCGGCAATTGCTCGCGAAGCTCTGCGCCATAGCGCTGTGCGAGACATCCGGCGACGACCAGCCGACGGCCGGGCACCCCCTGCTTGAGCTCGGCGGCCGCGAGGATCGTGTCGATCGATTCCTGCTTGGCCGATTCGATGAAGGCGCAGGTGTTTATGACCAGGACTTCAGCCTCGGCCGGCTCGGACGTCATCGCATAACCGGCGCGTGTCAGCGCGCCGAGCATCAGTTCGCTGTCGATCAGGTTCTTGGGACAGCCGAGACTTATGAGGTGAACCTTTTCCATCGCCGAGCCGCCCGGACTCCGGGGGGTCATTATTTCTACTCGCCCGTATTAGGCGACGCAATCGGGGTGCCAAATCGCCGATTCAGGCGGGCCATAGCGTAGGGACGAGATTATGAGGCTCCGGGCGTCCGTACGATGTCGGCCCCTTGCGGAACCTCGAATTCGAACAGCGAGTCCGCGAGCGCAGGATTGTTAGTCCAGTCAGTGAATCGAAACACCGTTTTATCGCCGACCGCGTCAGTAAGCTGCAAGGCTGCGAGGTTCAGAGTGCGCTGGTCGAGAGCAACTTCCGCCTGGTTGCCGCCGTCCTTCGGCACGAGCGTCAGATGAATCAAGCCGTCGGCCGGCACGGGCGAGGTGAATGAGGCTTTGAAATCGCGGCGCAAATCACCGAAGCCGAGCAGAAAAGTGGTGGCGCTGGGCGATTTCAGAATCTGCTTCACCGGGGTCTCGATCACCTGGTTAAGGTCCGGTTCGTAGCTGTAGACGATAGTTCCGTCGCTCACGATCGTTTCGGTGTCAGGAGCCGCGAATTCCCAGCGCATCCGGCCGGGCTTCAGATAGTAGACGCTGCCGGTGCGGTTCTTCTTCATTCCGCCGGGCGAGGCGACCTGCTCGGTGAATTTCGCATGAAATGAATTGGTTTCCCGATAATGATTTTGGACGCGGGTCAAAATCCGGTCGAGCCGGGCCGACCCCGTGTCAAGGCCCGCCAGGCTGGGCCCCGGGCCTGCGATAGCTGCTGTCAGCGCCGCCGCGGCGATCAGTGCATGGAGGCGCAATTTCATCAGCGCAGCCCGCGCACCTCGCGGGGACGCGCCCCGTCCGCGGGCGCCACCAGACCCTCGCGCTCCATCTGCTCGACCATCCGCGCCGCCCGGTTGTATCCGATACGCAGCCGCCGCTGGATTCCCGAGATCGACGCCTGCCCGGTTTCCAGCACGATCTTCACCGCTTCATCGTAAAGTTCGTCGCGTCCGCCGTCCATGCCGTTGCCGAATTCCTCGCCTGGCGGCTTGGTTTCAAGGATTTCCATGCGGTAATCGGGAGCGCCCTGAGCGCGCAGAAAGTCGGTTACCTTGCGAATCTCCGCCTCTGATACGAACGGTCCGTGAAGCCGCAGCAGCTTCGCGCTGCCCGGCGGCATAAAGAGCATATCACCCGCGCCGAGCAGCCGCTCCGCGCCGACCGAGTCGAGGATGGTGCGCGAATCGACCCGCGAAATTACCTGGAACGAGATTCGCGCCGGCAGATTGGCCTTGATGAGTCCGGTGATGACATCGACCGACGGCCGCTGCGTGGCGAGGATCAGATGGATTCCTGACGCGCGCGCCTTCTGCGCCAGGCGCGTGATATCGCGCTCGACGGTTTTACCTTCGCTCAGCAGCAGGTCGGCAAGCTCGTCGATAACGATCACGATCTTCGGGAGCCGGTGATGATCGGCCGGTTTGATCTCGTCAGTCGCCGTTTCCTCGCCCTGGTCAAGCGCGTTGTTGGGCCGCAGTTCGACCACCCGGTTCTGCGATCCGAGCAGCTTGTTGTAGCCGTCGATATTGCGCACCCCCAGGTCGCGCATCAGCCGGTACCGGTTCTCCATCTCCTGGGTCGCCCACAGGAGCGCGGCGGCGGCTTTCCCCGGGTCGACCACCACCGGCACCAGCAGATGCGGGATATGTTCGTAAGCCGACAGTTCGAGCATCTTGGGGTCGATCAGGATGAAACGCACATCGTCCGCGGTCGCATTGAAAAGGATCGACGCCAGCATGGTGTGAATCGATACCGACTTGCCGGTCCCGGTGGCGCCCGCGATCAGCAGATGCGGCATGCGGGCGAGGTCGGCGGCCATCGGCCGGCCCGCGATATCCTTGCCGAGCGCAATCGTCAGATGGCTCTGCGTTGACTGAAACTGCTCGGCTTCGAGAATTTCCCGCAGATAGATCAGTTCGCGCTTGCGATTCGGCACCTCGATCCCGACCACCGCCTCGCCCGGCACCGGCGCCTGGATTCGCACCGTCGCGGCCCGGAGCGCCATCGAGAGATCGTCGGCCAGGTTGACGATCTGGCTGACCTTGATTCCCGAGCCGGGCTCGAACTTGTACATCGTGACCACCGGTCCCGGCTGCACCTCGACCACGCGGCCTTCGACGCCGAAATCGCCGAGCTTCTGTTCCAGTGTGCGCGCGCTGCGCTCGAGCAGCGCCTCGTCGACCTGCGCATGATAGACCGGCGGAGAATCGAGCAGCGCGACGGTCGGCAGCTTGAAGCCACTGCGGCTTCTTGGTTGTGGCTTGAGACGCGAGGATTTTTCCAGCGTGACCGGCCGCTTGAACTCGATCTTCCGCACCGGACCTGCGGCGCTGCCGCCGGCCGGTTGTCCGCGAGGGCCGTCGTCAGCGCCGCCGAAAGCGAGCTCCGCGCCTTCTGACAACACGAACTCGCCCGACTGCCGCGGGTCTCTGGTGCGGCGCGCCGGGAGCGGCATCGAGCTGAACAGGCCGTGCATCAATTCGGTGGGTGCCCGCTTGAGCATCAAGGCCAACCCGCCGACGAGCGCGAGCATCACCGCGAGATAACCGCCGCCGACGTTCAGGTAGGCGAGCAGCGTCTGCGCGATTTGAAATCCGACCGCGCCGCCGGCCCGCGGGCCGAGGCCTTCCCATAAACCGGCGCCGGCGCTGAGCGCGAGGATCACGATCGCGCCCCCCGGGATCTGATGGCTCAGGCGCGTGAGACCGCCGCCGAGCCATACTTCGCGTGCCAAGCCGAAGGCGAAGACGACCAGGAGCACTGCTTGATAACCGAAAGTCCCGGCCAGCCCGCCGGCGAGCGTTTCACCCAGCGGCCCGCAGAGGTTCGGATGGTAATCGAGAATTTCGGAGGTGAGGCTGAGCGCCGCGAAAGCGGCGACGCCAGCGAGCGCGAGCGCGCCGAGTTCGCGGGCCATCCGGGGATCGCGCGCGGGTTCATCCGGCGTCACGACGGCTTGGTTCGCGGCGGACTTGGGCTCCGCGGCGCCTTTCACTTCGCGCGCGATGGCGCTTCGACCTCCATCACGAGGGGAACCACCAGCGGACGGCGCCCGGCGGCCGTCTGTAAGCAGGCCTCGAGCGTGCGCACGATCTCATCGCGCAGCGTTTGATCGACGGAGCTTAGCGGCCGGCCGATCGCGCGCAGCCGCGCCGCCAGTTCCGCCTGCGCCGCGCGCAGTTGCGGCGAGCTGCCATCGCCGGTGACAAAGCCGCGCGAGATCAACTCGGGACCCGCGACGATCTCGCCGCTGGCCGAAGAAACCGCCACCACGGCTATTACGGTGCCGCTGCGCGACAGGATGCGGCGCTCTTCGGCGATGGCCGGGTCCGTGGATTCATCGCCTTCGATTACGACGCGTCCGGCGTGGACCGCCGCGCCGCGCCGCGCGCGGCCGGACTCGAGTATCAGCGAGTCGCCATCCTCCAGCAGGTAGCAGTTGCCGGCCGGCACCCCGGCCTCGATCGCCAGTTCCAGATGGCGCTTCAGATGACGGTATTCGCCGTGAATCGGCACGAAATGCCGGGGCTTCACCAGCCGTATCATGTCGGCCAGTTCCTCGCGCGAGGCGTGGCCGGAGACGTGCACCGGGGCGACGGTTTCGTAGACCACGTCGGCGCCCATTTTGTAGAGATCGTTGATCAGCGTGATTATCGGCCGCTCGTTGCCCGGGATAAAGCGGGAAGAGAGGACCACACTGTCCCCGGGATCGATACGCACGCGCGGAAACGAGTCGGAGGCCAGGCGGGCGAGCGCCGAGAGCGGTTCGGCCTGGGAGCCGCCGGCCAGGAACGTCAAATGCCGGGGCGCCAGGAATTGGGCCTCGGCCGGATCGATAAAGGTGCCGCTCGGAAAGTTCAACTGGCCAAGCTCGATCCCGAGCCTGACGCTCTCGACCATCCGCCGTCCGATCGGCACCACGAATCGTCCCGCGTCGCGCGAAAGCTCGACGACCTGGCGGATGCGATGCAGGTGCGACGAGAACGCGGAGAGGAAGAACTTGCCGCGGCATCGCGCCATCTGCGCGCCCAGCACCGGGCGCACCGAGCTCTCCGATCCGGAGCGGCCGGGACGCTCGACGTTGGTGGAGTCCGAGAGCAGCAGCTCCACGCCCTGATTGCCGAGCTCGGCAAAACGCCGGGTGTCGAAACGCTGGCCATCCACGGGCGCGTCGTCGATCTTGAAATCGCCGCTGTGGACTATGATCCCGGCCGGGGTTCCGATCGCGAGCGCGATCGAATCGGGCGTTGAGTGCGTGACCCTGACCGGCTCGATGTGAAACGGCCCGAGTTCGACGCGATCTCCCGGCGCGATGGCGTGCATGGCGGCGCCGCTGGCGAGGTGACGCTCGCTGAGCCGCCGGCGCGCGAAGGCCAGCGTCAGGCGGGTGCCATAGACCGGGACCGCGAAGCGATCGAGGATTTGGGGCAGGGCGCCGATATGGTCCTCGTGTGCATGGGTCAGAACGATGCCGAGAATCTTGAGCCGGCTCTGTTCGAGATAAGTGAGGTCGGGCACGATCAGCCCGGCGCCGGATGCGGGCCGGGGCGGAAACATCACGCCCGCGTCGATCAGTATCGCGCTTCCGTCGTGCTCGACGACGGTGAGATTAAGCCCGATCTCGCCGAGTCCGCCGAGCGCCAGCACCCTGACCGGACCAGTCCTGGAGTACCCCGCCGCCATCACCTGAACACCTCAGCCCCTGTCGCAGCATTATATAGGGAGGAATTTGCGGGCGAAAGTTTGCTCAAACGGTCCCTGCACCCGGAGTGGCTGCCAGCCTGAACCTCCGGATTTGCGCACGGCGGACCGAAAGCATTAGGCTCGTTCCGGACCGGCTGTCGCGCAGATCGGCCGTCCAGCCAGGGCGTGAGGAGTAGCAGCATGAGCAGTTCGGCAAATCCGGCAGGAACCGGGCGGGCGGCGAAAAACGGCGAGCCAGGCCGCCGGCGGAACAATCTGGTTGAGGTCGCGACGCGGCTCGCGCCGGAATGCAGCCGGCGATCAGATGAAGCCAACCGGCTGCGCCGCTTCCCTGACGATCTGTGGAAGGTGTTCGTCGAGAGCGGGCTCTCGCGCGGACTCCAGGCCTCGCGATGGGGCGGCGGCGAGGTCGATCTGTGGGAATTTTATTCGGCGCTGAGCGAAATTTCGCGCGCCGAAGGATCGCTCGGCTGGGTGCTCGGCGTGCTCGGGGTCCATCCCTGGCAGACCTCGCTCTACCCGCGCGAGACCCAGGAAGAAGTTTGGGGCGCCGATCCGACCATCTTTAATTCGTCCTCTTACGCCCCGACCGGCAAAGCCGAGCGGGTGGCCGGGGGATGGCGGCTCAATGGCCGCTGGTCGTTCTCGACCGGATGCGACCTCTGCCAGTGGGTCAACCTGGGCGCGATACCCGGAATGGTCGAAATCGAAGGGCAGACGGTGCCGGAGTTTCGCTCCTTTCTGCTGCCGCGCAAGGACTACACGATTGACGACAACTGGCGCGTGGCCGGGATGGCCGGGACCGGCAGCAAGGATATCGTAGTCGACAACGCCTTCGTGCCGGAGCATCGCAGCCAGTCGCATTGGGATTATTCGTACGGCAAGCCGCTTGCGGGATGGGAGGTCAACCCGGGGCCGTTGTATCGCGTGCCGTGGGCGCTGGTCTTCAGTTCCGCGCTCAGCTCTGCGACGCTCGGCGCCGCGCGGGGCTTTCTCGATGCGTGGACCGAAATCAATAAGACGCGGGTGGGCGGGTTTGGCGTGCGGGTGCGCGACGATCTTTTCACGCAAAAACTGCTGGCCGAGGCGGACCACGCGATCGAATCCGGGATTCTGCGTCTGAAGGCCGATTCGGAAGAGTTGATGGACGCGGCGCGCGCCGGCAAATTCCTGCCGCGCGTGCGGCGCGCCGCGATGCGCTACCACGGATGCCGCTCGGTCCAGCTCGCCGTGCAGGCAGTGGATCGGCTCTACGAATCGAGCAGCGGGCGGATCATCTTCCTGGACCATCCTCTGCAACGCCGCTATCAGGATACCAAGGCGATGATCGGGCATGTCTATCTCAACACCGATCCGCCCGGACGGATCTTTGGCGCGATGACGCTGGGCGTGCCGACCGTCGAATTCGCGATATAGTGGAATTCTCTGGATAAGTGCGAAGACCCGGCTTGCGTTCGCGGCAGGCGGGCGATACCTTCGTCGCGAGGCGTTTCCGATGGCGGTTAACAAAGCGATTCTGGTCGGCAGGCTGGGCCGCGACCCAGAGGTCCGCTACCTGCCGTCGGGCCAAACCGTCGCTTCCTTCTCAATCGCCACCAGCGACAACTACACCGACCGCGGCGGCCAACGCCAGGAGCGAACCGAGTGGCATAATGTTGTCGTTTTTGGGAAGCAGGCCGAATTGTGCGGCCAATATCTGAAAAAGGGCCGCGAGGTCTACGTCGAGGGGCGCATCCAGACCCGTCAGTACGAGGCCAAGGATGGCAGTGGCAAACGCTCGCGCACCGAGATCGTCGCGCAGCGGGTGCAGTTCCTGGGCGGGCGGCAGGGTGCGCCGTCAGAGACGGCCGAAGAGCCGATCGAACTCGGCGGCGGCGGCGGCGGCGGCGGCGGCGAGACCGTCGCGCCGATCGATGACGAGGACATACCATTCTAGACCGCGATCGCGTTGCGCAGGTGGCGCCCCTGCCACATTTGTAACGGGCATGCGCCTGTCGTTGGATTTATCCCCCTAGATATTCGCACGTCCCGGTCCGGCAATGGACCGACAATCAAGAGCGTATCGCCGTCTGTATGCGCGATAGAACGTGTTTCAATTCTTTCAACCCCGCCTCCGGCCGAGGGCCGCTGGCCGCTGCGGGTGGCGGGGTGAAGTTTGGCACGTCGTCTGCTCCGGATGGCAGGGAGGGGAGACTTGTTCTGGGGGTGCGTCGAGGATGGAAGCCAAGGGTCAGAAGGGAATGCAGGATTCCGAACTCGATATGATGCGGCAGCAAGGGCGGATGCATCCAGGGAAGGTGCGCAGAATTTTTAATTCGCTACTGACGTTTCAATCGAGCTATACGCTGCAGACGCCGCGTCGAGCGATCGACCGCGAAGCGCAGCAATACTCGCCGCTCTGCGAGTAAGCGTAGCGGACCGCGCGGCGCCGGTGCCGCCGGGCTGAACATAGCGGGTCATTTCGCCGCCTTTACCGGCTTAAGCCGGGGCGGTGAGCCGAACGATTCCGACTTAAAGTAATCCTTCAGGTCGGCGCGGAGCTCAGCGATCGAGAGGCCGCGGTGCTGGCCGGGCGATAGTTCAAGTTTCGCTTTAGCTTTGGACCATACCGAGAGCGCGCCAGCGCGATTGCCGCGGCGCGCATGATGGAGCGCGGCGGCGGCCTGGATCAGCCCCTGGTAGAGCTGGCGCGTCTCGCCCGCGCTCGGCTTCCAGATCTCCTCCCAGACCTCGTGGCATTCGAAGAAGCGGCGCTGATTAAACAGCTCGACTCCGCGCATGAATGGATCGACGCCGCGGCGATGAGTCACGTCCCGAGTCTACCGCTGCCGACGGTTGGTCCGCCAAGCCCCCACGTCAGATCCCATCCTCCACGCTTGACCGCGAAACCACGATGGGCTTCAAGATGGGGCGTCTCGTCAGCGGAGGTTATGCATGTCGCAGGTCGAAGCGAGCAGGCTGGTCGCGATGCCCGGTGCGACGGTCACGATGCGTGAGTCGGAGTTGATGGTGGGTGGGAGCGATCGAATGATCGAGCTGCCGGTGCCGACCTTCGTAGTCGAGCATCCCAAAGGGCTGGTGCTGTTCGATACCGGCTGTCATCCCGAGGTTGCCGTCGACGCCACGGGTTACTGGGGCCGGATCGCCGATTATCTGCAGGTCAAGTTCGCTCCCGAGCTGGTGGTCGATCAGCAGCTTCGCAGTCACGGCTACCGTCCCGAGGACATCCGCTACGTCGTGGTCTCCCATCTCCATCTCGATCACGCGGGCGGCCTCGCGCTGTTTCCCAAGGCGCGCTTCTTCATCATGAAGGGCGAGCTCAACTACGCCTACTGGCCGGAGAAACGCCATCGCGCGGCCTTCAAGATCAACGATCTGATGCCGACGCGGCGCTTCGACTGGGTCGAGCTCGAGGGCGACACCGATCTGTTCGAGGACGGCAGCCTGCTGATGATGAAAACGCCGGGTCATACGCCCGGCGAGTCATCGCTGCTGGTGCGGATTCACGGTCATCAGCCGCTGGTGCTGACCGGCGACACACTGCATATCCGCGGGCAATTCAACACTTTGAAACCGAGCGAGGCGGACTACGACGCCGCGGCGGCGAGCGAATCGATCGCGCGGCTCAAGAAGATCCGCGACCTCGGCGAGGCACGGGTCTGGGTGATGCACGATCCCGAGGATTGGGCCACCTATCCGCATCTGATCGAATAGCCGGCCCGCGTGCCGTGCCTTCAGGTCAGCGTTGTGCCGGGCTCCAGCTCGACCTGCATGGGGACCAGCACGCGCACCACCAGGTTGTAGCCCGCCACCAGCATCACCAGCTCCATCAGTATGCGATTGTCGTCGAGGAGATCGCGCAGCTGGTTGAAGGTCTCGTCGCTCACCTTGACGTCGCGCGTTGCCTCGACCGCGTAGCGAATCACCGCGCGTTCGCGACTGTCGTAGAGCGGCGACTTCTCGTAATCGCCGAGCTGGGCAAGCTTCTCCGCCGGAATCCCGAGCTTGCGCGCGGCGTTCCAATGATGGGTGAACTCGTACTTGGCTTCGGTCAGGCGGCCGACCGTCATGATCGCGAGTTCGCGCAGCTTCGGATCGAGCGCCGTCTTGAAGCGCAGCTCGGTGCTCCATTCGATGAACTTGCGCAGCAGGTGCGGCGCGTAGGCCATGGTGCGGAAGATGTTGTGGACTCGTCCGCGTTCCTTTTCGATACGGTCGAAAATATCGCGATCCGCCTCCGCGAGGTCGTTGCGATTCAGGTACGGCAGCCGTGGCATCGGAGATCCTCCCGCTTTCAGTTTGATCGATTGACCGAGCGCCAGTCCGAGCCGGCCGCTACTTGATGCAGCAGCTTCGGAAAACCTTGCGCATCTGCTCGAGGTCGGGGTTCGGCTCGCCAGCCGATTTGCATGACCAGTTCGATCGACTGAAGCCGCCGAAAAAACCCACGCGCAGTGTCGGGTTGCCGGGGCTCGAGCCGAAGAGTCCGCCCCCGTCGGGACCGGTGCAGTTGATCCCGAAACTGGTGTGATCGCCGCAGACCGCCTCTTTCTGAGCCGCCTTGCTGTTGCAGCAGTCCTCCAGCGATTGCATCACGCCGGTGAGCGCCGCGCAGGAGCATCGCGCGGCAGTTATCTTCTCCTTGAGCGTGTCGAAATGGGCGGTTATGGCGGGCGACGCCGCCGGATTCGCGTCGCATTCGAAGGTCATAAGTTCGCCTTCGTCGCCATGGCCGGGCGCCATGGGCGCGTCGCGGAATCCCGAGAAGCGCAAGACGGCGAAGGCGGCGATTCCCGCCGCGATCACGGCCACGATTGCGATCACCCTTGCCGGAGGGAGCGTCATAAGGTCGATTGTGCTGCCGCGAAGCGCCAGGTCAAAAGCGCCCCGCGACGAGAGCGGGCTACGCGAACAGCATCTCGGACATCGAGCCGCCGGGCGGAATCATCGGCATGACCCCCTCCTCGCGCGGAATCACGACGTCGATCAGTACCGGACCCGGAGTGCCGAACGCTTCCTTCATGGTCGAGACCAGTTCCGCCGGGCGTTCGATGCGGAAGCCCTTGGCGCCATAGGCATCGGCCAGCTTGACGAAATTCGGCACCGCCATCGCGGAGTACGAGTAGCGGGTGTTATAGAACTTCTCCTGCCACTGCCGCACCATGCCGAGGAAGTAGTTGTTCAGGATTACGATCTTGATGTCGACGTTGTACTCGACGGCAGTCGCCAGCTCCTGGATGTTCATCTGGATCGAACCGTCGCCCGACACCACCACCACGTTGCGGTCCGGCGCGGCGAACTTGGCGCCGATGCCGGCCGGCAATCCGTAACCCATCGTGCCCAACCCGCCCGAGGTCAGGAGCGAGCGCGGCTTCTCGAACGGAAACATCTGCGCGACCCACATCTGATGCTGGCCGACGTCGGTCGCGATGATGCAATCGCCTTTGGTGAGATTGTGCAGCTCTTCGATCACGTGCAGCGGCGAGACCGCGTCGCCGTTGCGATGGTTATTCTCGTAGAGCGGCTTTTCCTTCTGCCACTGCAGAATCTGCTGATGCCATTTCGCCCATACCGGGCGGCGCTGGCCGATGCTCTCGCGCGATTTCACGACCTCCAGCATGTCGCTCAGGACCGAGCGGATATCGCCGACGATCGGAATGTCGACCTTGACGTTCTTGGAGATCGACGATGGATCAATATCGATATGGATGATGGTTTCGGCGCGGGGCGCGAAATCGGCGATGCGGCCGGTGACGCGATCGTCGAAGCGCGCGCCGATCGCCACCAGGCAGTCGGTGTTGCAGACCGCGGTGTTGGTCGCGTACGACCCGTGCATCCCGAGCATCCCAAGGCATAGCGGGTCGGAGGCCGGGAAAGAGCCGAGACCCATCAGGGTCTCGCACAGCGGCACGCCGAGTCCGCGGGTGAGCTGGGTCAACTCGCCGGCGGCGCCCGACCATTGCACACCGCCGCCAACGTAAAAGAGCGGCTTATCGCTTTTCTCGATCGCTTCGACGGCGCGCTCGATCTGGCGCGGATTCCCCTTCAGGGTGGGCTTGTAGCCCCGCAACTCAACCTTGTCGGGATACTTGAACGATGCCTCGGCCTGCTGGACGTCCTTGGGCAGGTCGACCACCACCGGTCCGGGACGGCCGGTGCCGGCGATATAAAACGCTTCCTTGATGATCCGGGCGACGTCCTTGACGTCCTTGATCAGGTAGTTGTGCTTGGTACAGGGGCGCGTGATCCCGACGATATCGGCTTCCTGGAACGCGTCATTGCCGATCAGGGAAGTCGAGACCTGGCCCGTCAGCACGATTATCGGGGTCGAATCCATGTAGGCATCCGCGATCCCGGTCACCGTGTTGGTGGCACCGGGTCCCGAGGTGACAATTACAACCCCGGGCCGGCCGCTGACGCGCGCGTAGCCCTCCGCCATATGGGTCGCGCCCTGTTCATGGCGGACCAGGACGTGCTTGATCGGCGAATCCAGCAGCGCGTCGTAGGTTGGCAGGATCGCGCCGCCTGGGTAGCCGAAGATCACGTCCACGCCTTCGGCCTTGAGACTCTCGATTACAATTTGTGCGCCCGACAGTTTTTTCATCACCGATAGTGCGGAAATATTGGGATTCCGCGAGTTTCACAAGGTTACACCAGCGGTGCGCGCCGGCACAACGTCCTTAGCCCATCAGACGCGGAATCAGGTCGCGCACCAGCGCCGCCCCGGGCATCGAGAGCCCCAGCTCGTCGGCCGCTTCCAGGGCGATCGTGAGGTCCTTGTGGAAGACCACCGCGCCATGCGAGCCGGGCCGATAGTCGGCCCAGTTATCAGCAATCAGGCTCTGGGCGCGGCAGGTGCGGATGGCGCCTTGAAGGACCCGCGGCTCGATCCCGAGCGCCGCCACCAGGGCCATCCCCTCGGCAGCACCCAGGATATTGAGCACGATCACGGCGACGAGTTCGGCCTGTGCGCCGACCTTCGCCGGTGACCGCGCGCCCTTCGCACCCATCGTCACCAGTTCGGCGACCAGCTCGGCGCGGACGTCATGGACCATCAGGTCGAAGCCGTCTTCGCTCAGATTTATAGCCATGGGCCGGCCCTGCTGGCCTAGCCCGATAAAACCGACCCTGGTCGCCATAGCATCTCCTCGCGACTCGATGACACCGGAAGTGATAACTTTAGAAGGTTTTAACCGGATTTTCCTATGGTCAGCGACCCAGGGTCTATCGCTGGCCCGCGTGAGACGAGAGAACCGCCGTTGGCATCCAAATCCTTGCGGCATGCTTTTTGCGGCTACCCAAGCGAAAGGGGAATCGCGCCTGGTGAAGACAACTTGCGAAAGGGAAGAACACCTACCAGTGCTGAAGCGTTCGGGAAGACCAATGATTCGGCCCACTGTGCTGCTATTATCCCGCGATGAGCAAATAGCCAGCCTTGTCACGACTGCCGCCAAAGCCGCCTGGAGGGTGGCGCAACATCGCGAGACCCACGCCAGTCACGGCGTTTTCGCGGAGCCTAACGTGCGGTTGGTGATACTCGACGATGAGGCCATCGAGGAGCCTGATCGTGGCCGATTGCTCACGCAAATCCGCCGGCGCATCCCGAGCGCCCCGCTGCTCTACATCGCGGGCGGCCACGACGAGCATAATGAGAAACGGGCGCGAACCAGCGGCGCCCATTACTACGTCTCCAAACCCCTCTCACTCGAAAGATTCGGGCATGTCCTGCACTCTTTTATGCGACTACATGAGGTCGGCATCCCTTAATCGCCCGATTCGAATCGGGTAGCTTTTCATCCGCCAGCCCCGCCGCCCGCGCACAATCCGGATGGAGCGGATGGCTACATCCTGACCCAATTGGGAGCAGACGGATGGGGCACCTCCATCCCACATGGGCACGACCGGCCTTGGTTGGTTAACGCGCCTTGTGGCAATTGGCGCCCCGCGCAGCTGATAGCGCCGGTTCGCTTGACTGTCCTGACGTAAACGGAAAAGCTCGTCGGTTGCGGAGAGGTTCGGGAGTCTGGTTTAACCGGCGTGACTCGAAATCACGTGTCCCCTCGTGGGACCGGGGGTTCGAATCCCCCCCTCTCCGCCACCGAGTCCTCGTCTCTGCGGATTCTCCGCTCGAATCAACGAAATAGCCGGCGGTTGCGGCTTCATTCGCGTGTTGGGCGGCACCGGAGAAGACCATCTTCCGCTGCGTCGAGCGCAAGATAGCGCCAAGTTTCTCTGTCGGCGAGTGAGGCGGTTCCATCCCTGCAAGGAGCCGCCGCTCTCCGTTTTTTGCAAGTGCCGGCGCCTACCAGGAACCTCGTCAAGAACCCCGTACTGATGTGCCGCGCGTGAGTGCAGGGTACCTGTCGCCCAGTCAACGATCGCCTAATCTGGCCAGGACCCGGAAGTAACGTCAGAGAGTGCGGCTCGG
>JBGPMT010000032.1:0-15532 GCA_041487135.1 Binataceae bacterium (SeqCode)
CCAAATTTCCGGTCCCATCCGCTCTGGCTGTTGAACCAGTTGTCGAACATCGACAAACACCGCGCGCCCCACTTGAGTGCCGCTCACCACGGTTCGACCCAAATTCCTGGACAAAATGTTTTTGTGGAACGTCTACATTTCATCCGACAAGCTGGGCTGCTTGAACGTCCAACGGAGGTCATTCGCTACAAAGCCTTCACGCATGACGAGACGCGTCGCGTGTATATGAAGTTCAACTTTGTGGTTGATGTAGTTTTCGCGCGCGAACCGATCCCAAACCAGCCACTTACGATTAGTCTCAAAGCCCTTCGGGATTACGTTGCAAAGGAAGTTATCCCGAAGTTGCGGCCCTTTCTGTGGTCTTCAAATTAGGGCACAATCCAAGGCTCTGGCCCTGCTTGACTGACCTGCTCGCCGCCATTTATTCTAGAAGATCATCCGGGTGCGAAGGTTTTGGGCAGGTGTATTAGACGCGGTTGGGGTAGGATGCCCGGTCTGACCAGCATGGCGTTGGTTCCCGCTCGATGAAGCCCCGGCGCCAAAATTCCATTGAGAGAATAATTCGACATGGCTGAAAAGAAGGCACGTACCGCGGAAAAGGCCGGCGAGGTCCAGCATAAGCATCTGTGCAAGAGTTGCGGCGCGACCGCCAAGGTAACGCTGTTCACGGGCTTTGGCCGCAAGGGCTTCTTCGCGGTCTGTGAGAAACAGTGCGGCTACGTCGGCCGGCTGCGCTGAGCTGGAACCGGGAGCATCGGAGCGATGGCGAGAACCCGCAAGAGCAAGTCCGCGAAACGCGATCTGTATGCGAGCTTCTCCGATACTTCGGATGAGGCCAGCGAAGACGCGGATCTTCCCAAGGACGAAGCCGGCCGTCGCAAGATCAAGCGCCAGTACCAGGAACTGCTCGGCATCCGGATCGAAAAGCTGAGCGGCCGGATTCTGAACCGCGAGCGCATCAACAAGACCATCGAGGGCATCTACTTCATCTGCGCCAAGTGCCTGAAGGTCTGCCATTCGCTCGACGACGGCCTGACCGAGGACCCGGCGAATCAGAACAATCAATGCGGCAAGTGTTCCAAGGGGCGTCCCGCGGCCGCCTAGCCGCCCGCCTCCGGGACCGCCGGCGGGAGCTTTTAATTATCCGCGCGACCGGCTAATTCTCTTCCATCGCTTGACCCGAGACCGAGCCCCTGGGGGGAAGATAGCCCGATGTCACTGCAGTTCATCCCGCCCGATGTGAATATCGATTTCGTCGGGAAGCGCTATTTCTTCGTCGCGGCCTCGACCGTAATCAATATCGCGGCGATTCTCCTGCTGGTCCTCGTGGGGCTCAATTACGGAGTCGATTTCGCCGGCGGCAGCATCGTCCAGGTCCGCTTCAGCCAGGCCACCGACAGCAATCATATTCGCGGCGCGTTGGCGCCGCTGGGGCTGGGCGATATCACCGTGCAGGACTTCGGCAACGTCGGCCATGAATACCTGATCCGCTTCGCCAAGGTCCACGATATCCCCAACCTGGGCCGCGCGCTCGGCGAGACGCTCGACAAGGCCGGCTACCAGGCGCAGGTGATGCGGGTCGAGACGGTCGGCGCGAAGGTCGGCCGCGATCTGCGCACCGACGCGCTCGAGGCGCTGGTCTTCGCGACCATCCTGATGGGCGCCTATATCGCGTTCCAGTTCCGCCACGTGAGCTGGAGTTTTGGCGCGGGCGCGGTGATCGCTTTGATCCATGACGTACTGGTGGTCACCGGCGCGCTGGTTATCAGCCAGCTCCAGTTCGACCTGACCACACTCGCCGCGCTGCTGACGGTTATCGGCTACTCGGTGCACGACACGATTATCGTCTCGGACCGGATTCGCGAGGACGCCGCCAAGCGCCGGCGCGAGGACCTCGCCACCGTGATGAACCGCGCGATCAACGAGACGCTGTCGCGCACGCTGCTCACCTCGGGCACGGCGATCACCGTGTTGATCGCACTGCTCGCGCTCGGCGGCCCGATCCTGCATCCTCCCGCCTTCACGCTGCTGGTCGGCTTTATCACCGGGACCTACTCGTCGATCTATATCGCGGGTCCGGTGGTGCTGTTCTGGGAGGGTGCGGGCCGCGGCCGCAAGCCGCTGTCGCGCGCGGCCTGACCCTATCTATCGACCGGGCGTCGGGCCGGATGCGGCGTATCAATACGGCTCGCGGCGTCTACCTTTTGCGGCTCGGCTCGAAACTGGAGGCGACCGAGGATACGGTCGGCCTGACGATCGTGCTGGAGCGGGCCGACGGAGTCGAGCGGGTGGCGTTGCGCTGCCTGATCCCGGCAGGCCGGTTGTCGGACGACGAGCGCGGGAACCCCGAAAAGATCGAGCCCCGGCTGGAGAACTGGCTGCAATCCGGATTCGAGCAGATTCGCGAGGCCGCGTTGCGGTCGATTCGCAGCGACCGGCGGCTCTGGGAGGCCAGGTTTATCGATGCTCCCGGGCCATTCAGGGTCGCGTAAGAGGAGCGCGGGAGAACGCCGGCCGGAGCGGTCCAACTGAAGCCGACCATGACTGCCCGATAGTCAGCGATCTTTTCGCAGCAACAGGCAGAGGATATGTCCGGGCAGCGGGTCCTTCAGGACCATCCTGAAGCCGGCGGCAATAATCCTCGCGAACCACCGCGTCCCCTGGCTATCGAAGGCCGGATGAGTCCATACCTTTCGACGGACAAGCCGGCTGGCTCGAAGAGATTTCTACGATAAGCATCGAGTACGATCGGGTGCGTATGTTCGCGATGGACCTGCGAGGCCTTGTTCCGGTCGAAGTAGGGAATCGCCGGCTCAAGCGCGAACCGGATCCGCGCCCGTAAGGAATAGATGTTCGGAGAACTGACGATCGCATACCCGCCGGGTCGAAGCGCCCGGCTCATTTGCTCGACCATGGCTCCGGGACTGGCGACGTGCTCGATTACTTCGATCGCCGATACCAGGGCGAATCGACCCGCTCCCACCTGCCCCACAAAATCAGGATTCTCGATATCAGCGTTGATGAATTGCGCGAAAGCGCGGCCGCCGAAATTTTCGGCGACGAGATCGATTCCCCACAGCTCTCGAAATCCGCTGCGGTGCAGTGCCTGAAGCCAGGCGCCGGTTCCGCAGCCCAGGTCGAGCACCGGATCAGAGGCGGACAGCCCGAGGCTTTTCGCCACGGCAAGCAAGCCTTCGTGCAGGTCGGTGGCGGACGTGAACGCCAGTAATCGAGGCTCGGTCAGCAAAACGGGACTGATCGTCTCATCCCTACCGCTGCTCACACAAGACGGACCATCGCGGCGAGCTTCGTATCGGATAAGCGAGGCTTCTGTGGGCGGCCTCGGAATCGCCTCTGGCTTATGCGGACGAGATTGCGGCTCGCGATGGGCGAGATTACTCAAGGATCCATCGATGGCTTGCGACGAGCGGTTATGGTCTCACGAGGGCTTGACCGCTGGGTAAATCCCGCGATAAACGCTTGACAAATTCACCGATCTTTATTACCAGACTGTTCAAGTCTGGTATGTCCGGGAAGCTCTGATTTTCTCTTTGACACCGGGCACAGAGCGCTATAGTATACCGGATAGGTCGACTACTGGTGGAAAAGGACGCATCCGGACCGATCAGGACGGGGCAAGAGAAACGGTGATGGTTAAGCTGCCGATCTACATGGACAATCATGCCACCACGCGGGTCGATCCGCGGGTGGTCGAGGCGATGCTGCCGTATTTCACCGAAAAGTTCGGCAACGCCGCCAGCCGCAATCACAGCTTCGGCTGGGAGGCGGAAGAGGCGGTCGAACAGGCCCGCGGCCAGATTGCCGCGATTATCGGCGCCAAGTCCAAGGAGATCATCTTTACCAGCGGCGCTACCGAGTCGGACAACCTGGCGATCAAAGGGGTCGTCGAGTTCTACAAGGACAAGGGCAACCATATCGTCACCTGCGTCACCGAGCATAAGGCGGTGCTCGACAGTTGCCGCGCGCTGGAGCGGGCGGGACGTGTGACCGTCACCTATCTGCCGGTCGACAAGTACGGGATGGTCGACCCGGACGGGGTCCGCAAGGCGCTTACCGACAAGACCGTGCTGGTCACGATCATGTTCGCCAACAACGAAATCGGCACGCTCCATCCGGTGGCCGAGATCGGAAAGATAACGCGGGAAAAGGGCGTCGTCTTCCATTGCGACGCGGTGCAGGCGATCGGCAAGGTCCCGGTCGACGTCGATCGCTGCGGGATCGATCTGATGTCGTTGACCGCCCACAAGCTTTACGGCCCCAAGGGGGCCGGCGTGCTGTACGTCCGCTCCAAGGGGCCGCGCGTGCGCCTGACGCCGATTATCGATGGCGGCGGCCATGAGCGCGGGATGCGCTCCGGCACGCTCAACGTCACCGGTATCGTGGGGTTCGGCGCGGCCTGCGGAATCGCCCAGCGCGAGATGGCCGACGAGGCGACGCGCCTGCTCGAGCTGCGCAACCGCCTGCAGGCGGGTCTGTTCGAGCGGCTCGAGGACGTCTACTTAAACGGCCATCCGACCGAGCGCCTGCCCGGGAATCTCAACATCAGCTTCGCCTACGTCGAGGGCGAGTCGCTGCTGATGGGAGTGCACGATGTCGCGGTCAGCTCGGGCTCGGCCTGCACTTCGGCGACGCTCGAGCCGTCCTACGTGATCCGCGCGCTCGGCATCAACGAGGAGCTGGCGCACAGCTCGATCCGCTTCGGAATCGGTCGCTTCAATACGGCCGAAGAGGTCGATTACGTGACCGAGCGGGTCTCGGGCGAGGTCAAGCGGCTGCGCGAGATGTCGCCGCTCTATGAGATGGCGAAGGAAGGGATCGACCTCAAGTCGGTCAACTGGAAAGCAAACTAAACGGGGAGAGAGGCTCGGAAGACTATGGCTTACTCGACCAAGGTTCTCGACCATTACAACCATCCGCGCAACGTCGGCAGCTTCGGCAAGGACGAAGCCGATATCGGCACCGGCGTGGTCGGCGCGCCCGAATGCGGCGACGTGATGAAGCTGCAGCTCAAGATCACCGATCAGGGCGTGATCGAGGATGCGCGCTTCAAGACCTTCGGATGCGGCAGTGCGATTGCGAGCTCCAGCTACGTCACCGAGCTGGTCAAGGGCAAGCATGTTGACGAGGCGATGGCGATTCGCAACACGGTGATCGTCCAGGAACTGAACCTGCCGCCAGTCAAGATTCATTGCTCGGTGCTGGCCGAGGACGCGATCAAGGCGGCGATCAGCGACTGGAAGCAGCGCAGGGGGCTGGCCCCGGCTGGGGATAAGAAGACCGCCGAGGGTTAGACTCGTTAGTGCAATATGGTTACGCTGTCGGAAAATGCGGCGCTGAAGATCAAGCAGCTGGTGGGCGACAAGCCCGCGGCCGGGTTGCGCGTCAAGGTAGTGGGCGGCGGATGCTCGGGCCTGCAGTATCGGATGGAGATCGACGCCGAGAAGGAACGCGACAAGGTGTTTGAGCGCGACGGCGCCAAACTGATTGTTGACAAAAAGAGTTTTTTATACTTAAACGGCGCACAGCTCGACTACGCAGAAGAACTGATGTCCTCGGGTTTCAAACTCGTCAATCCCAACGCCAAGCGCACTTGCGGATGCGGGGAATCGTTCATCGTATGATGAACGGTGAGCAGCGGGGTCAGTGGCGCAAAGATGGTGCAATGCCCATCATGTGCGCGGCTCTCAGAGCCGCGCTTGGTCTGTCCGCAATGCGGCGGACCATTAGCGGCTGAAACCGACGGTTTCGCCGCCCTCGGGTTGTCCCGAAAGCTTGTAATCGATCCGGCCGCGCTCGAGCGCGCCTATCACGACTTGAGCCGCCGGATTCATCCCGACCGCTTCGCCTCGAGTCCTCCCAAGGTTCGCGACGCAAGCCTCAGGGCCACCGCTCTGTTGACCCGCAGCTACCGCACCCTGCGCGACCCGGTGAGCCGCGGAATCTATTGGCTGGAGCTGAACGGAGAAAAGCTTAACCAACACAACAACCGCGTCCCTCCCGAACTCGCCGAACTGGTATTCGAGGTGCAGGAGCAGCTAGCCGGACTGCGCGCCGCACGAAGCGACGGCGCCGCGCAGTCCGGCGAACTGGCCGCCGGGATCGCTGAAAGGCGCGGCGAGCTCGCCCGGCTTATCGACGAGCCGCTCGGCGAATTGCATCGGAATTTCGAGCGCTGGGACGCCGGCGGCGATGGCGGCCGGGCTCCGCTGGTCGGGGAGCTCAAGGCGATTCTTTCCAGGATCGCCTATCTGCGCACCCTGATGCGGGACGTCGACCGGGAGCTGGAAGACGCGAAAGCGGCTTAACACTTTAGCAACGTTGCTTTGTCATCCTTAGATTAAAGACGGACCTAGCGATGGCCCGCATACTTGGCATAGACCTCGGCACCACCAATAGCCTGATCGCGACGATGCACGGAGCACATCCGCGCGTCATCCCCGATCCCAAAACCCGCCAGGGCTTGCTGCCCTCGGTGGTTGCCCTTACGCCCGAGGGCGAGGTATTCGTCGGGGACGAAGCGATCCGGATGGAACCCCATCTGACGGTAGCGCGCGACGGGCGCGTCGCCACGGTCGATTTTCCCGGCGGCGGTGAGGGCGCGGTGATCCGCTCGGTCAAGCGCTACATGGGACGGGGCGGCGCCGACCTCGCAGCCGAGGATCGGAGCCGCTACACGTTCACCGATGTGAGCGGGCCGGTGGTTCGTTTCAAGGTGGGCGCGCGAGAATACACGCCGCCGCAGATCTCGGCCGAGATTCTGAAGGCGCTCAAGCGCCGCGCCGAAGAAGCGCTGGGCGACAAGGTCGAACAGGTCGTGATTACGGTGCCGGCCTACTTTAATGACGGCCAGCGCCAGGCGACCAAGGATGCGGGCCTGCTCGCCGGCCTGCAGGTCGAGCGCCTGGTCAACGAGCCGACTGCGGCCTCGCTCGCCTATGGTCTGCAGAAGATGGCGAGCGGACGGGTCGCGGTTTACGACTTCGGCGGCGGCACCTTCGACATCTCGATCCTGAACGTTAAGGACGGAGTCTTCGAGGTGCTGGCGACCAACGGCGATACCCATCT
Organism: Binataceae bacterium (SeqCode); assembly: GCA_041487135.1. GTDB lineage: Bacteria > Desulfobacterota > Binatia > Binatales > Binataceae > JAJPIG01. The sequence goes on from JBGPMT010000032.1 coordinate 7,087, forward strand.
GGGCGGCGACGATATCGATCGCGCGCTGGTCGAGTTCACGCTCGCCGGACAGCCCGACCCGGTGCGCAACGACCGCCACATCTGGAACACGGTGCGCCTGGTGGCCGAGGACGCCAAGAAGATCCTGAGCTTCCAGGAGGGCGTCGCGCTGGAGCTCAAGCTGCTCGAGGGCAAGCTCGACCGCACCATCGACCGCGTCGACCTCGAACGGCTGGCGGAGCCGTTCGTCCGGCGCACCATCGAATGCTGCCAGCGCGCGCTTAAGGACGCGGGGCTGACGCCCGCGGAGATCGACGCGACGGTGCTGGTCGGCGGCTCGACCCGGATGCCGCTGGTGCGCCGGCGGGTCCAGGAGTTTTTCGGACGCGAGCCGCTGTGCACGCTCGATCCCGACCAGGTCGTCGCGCTCGGCGCCGCCGTGCAGGCGAGCATCCTGATGGGCACGCAGGGCGACATGCTGCTGCTCGACGTGGTGCCGCTTTCGCTCGGTATCGAGACCATCGGTGGCGTGGTCGAACGGCTGGTGTTCCGCAATACCACGATTCCGACCAGCGTGACCGAGATGTTCACGACCGCGGTCGACAATCAGACCCACGTCGACATCCATGTCCTCCAGGGCGAGCGCGAGCTGGCCAAGGATTGCCGCAGCCTCGCCCGCTTCAAGCTCGGCCCGCTCGAGCCCAAGCCGGCCGGCGTGCCGCGAATCGCGGTGACCTTCCTGATCGACGCCAACGGGATTCTGAACGTGATGGCCGCCGACGAGGAGACCGGCCGCGGCCATATGGTCGACGTCAAGCCGAGCTACGGCCTGACCGACGAGGAGATCGAGCGGATGCTCGAGGAGGCGATCGATCACGGCGACGAGGATATCGCCGAGCGCCTGCTGATCACCGCGCGCAACGCGGCTGAGCAGATAATCGCCGCCGGCCGCAAGCAGCTCCACGACTACGCGCGCTTGGTCGAGCCCGGCGAGCGGGCGGAAATCGAGGCGCTGATGGCGCGGGTCGACGCGGCCCGCCATGGCACGGATCGCGAGCAGATCGAAAATCTGGTCGAGGAGTTGAACCAGCTCACGACGCCCTTCGCCGAGCGGATCATGGACGGAGCGATCAAGCTGGCGCTGGAGAAGAAAACCGTCGAGGAACTGTCGTAAGCTGCAAGGCCGGGAGGGCAGGATGGGATTCAAATGGGATCAGGCGGAGGAGATCGCCGAGGTGCTGGCCGAGAATCACCCGGGACTCAACCCGCTCGACGCCAAATTTACTGACCTGCGGCAGTGGGTGATCGATCTCGACGAATTCGAGGACGATCCGGAGGCCTCCAATGAGGCTAAGCTAGAAGCGATCCAGATGGCGTGGAACGAGCTTTATCTGGAACGAAGTGAGGATTCTGAATAGCCGGCATTCGGATGCCGTCTAAAGGAGGATGGGGTGGTGGAAGCAAGTGGTGTGAAGACTGATTCGGGAGGCAAGATGCAGGAAAAGGAAACCTTGGACGAGAAGCTGCCGGGACTGTTCGAGCCCGACACGCTTTTGCCGATCCAGTACTTCGAGGCGATGCGGCGCAAGCATCTCCTGGAGGGTGAAAAGCGTTTGATTCTGAGCGTGCTCGAAGACGCGGTCGAGTGCTTCATGAAGTGTATCGACTCGACCACCAACAAGGGCCAGCGGCTGTTCCGCGACGCCGACGACTGGATCAACCTGGAGGACAAGCACTGGGTCTTCTCCTTCGACAACGTCTGCGACATGCTCGATATCGAGCCCGAGTATCTGCGCCGCGGTCTGCAGCTCTGGAAAGAGCGCCGGCTGCAGGCGATCGCGCAGCGCGCCGCGCTGGCCACGCAGCAAGAGGCGGCGGCCCCCGCGCCGATCGCGGAGAGCAAACCCGCGGTGGCGGCTCCCAGCGCCGAAGCGCCTGCCGCCAAGCTCCTCTTGAGGGCGGAGCGCGCGGTTAATCCCAAGCGCGTCAAGGCCGCGACCACCAGCAAGGTCGCGAAGCTGAGCAAAGCACGCGCCTGAAAAAGCGCCGAAACGGTGAACGAAGGCGGCCCGGTGTTGGCCGCCTTTGTTTTTTTGGTCAAAACCAGGCGCAGTCGCTCAAAATTATCCAGCAGACCTTCACGGGCTGGGTTTCGGGTGGCATCGTTGGTGCCGAGGACCCAAGATGGAGGTGAGGCCGAATTCGGTCCGCAGGCATAGGGATGCCGCGAACACAGGGGGATCGTGTCGCGATGAAGTCTGGCATCATCAGAGCGTTTGCGTTCCTCGGACTTCTCAGTCTGTCGCTGCCGATGAGCGCCTCCGCCGATGACCAACACTACAGCGAATGGAACAAGCCGGCCTGGGCCTATCAGCATCCCGACTGGTGGCAATCCTACGAGGCGAAGCATGGGCAGCCGTCCAGCCACGCCGATCAGGAGCGCGACGATGCGGCGCATTTCCGCTACTGGCGTCAGCACCATCGCGAGGCCGCCGACGAGCGCGACTACCGATGGCGCTGGAGCTGCGACCAGGACGGCGATAATTGCCGGCCCAATCCCTACTCCTACGGAAGCAGCTTCACGCCGCCCGATTCGCTCTACTACCGGCAGTACAATCCGTCCTACGGTTATGTGACTCCGTGGAGCTTTTACGTGCCGCCCTATCGCTGAGCGGGAGGCGGCAAGCGCGACATGGGCGATAACGAGAAGGCGGCAGGATGCGCGCGCAGCGGCCGAAGCCGTGCCAATGATCGGCAGCTTTCTGCGCTTAGATGCCGACCTACTCGCCCTCCAGATCGATAGTCCGGAGAATCTGGCCCCTCCTCATGCGACCGCTGGCGTACGCGTCAGGCGGGTGCCGTCGATCGTGCGGCGAAGTTCCGCTTCGAGCAGCTTGAGCGGGAGGCTCACCAGGCTCGGGCGCGCCTAGCGATGACTCGCGCCGCCCTCGCGCGGACGCAGAATCGCCGGCACCGGCATCGACGGATCGCTGCGCCGGCCGCGGGTGAAGTCGGCCATCGCGCGGTCGATCTCCTTGGGCCACTTGCGCTTCTGCTGGTCATGGATCTTGACGCTGAAGCGGCCGATGCGCTCGATTTCGATGGTCACGGTCTCGCCGTCCTGTACCGGACCGATCTGCTGATGGTTGGTGCCGCACGAGATCAGATCGCCGGGCTCGAGCGTGCTGATCGACGAGCCGTAGGCCACCAGCTCGGCCGGCGGATGCTCCATGTCGCTGGTGTTGTAGTCGTGGCGCGGCTGGTCGTCGTTCCACATCCGGATGCTCAGCTGGTTGGCATTCGGAATTTCGTCGCGGGTGACGATCCACGGGCCATGCGGGGCAAAGGTATCGAACGATTTCCCAATAAATCCGACGTTGTCACCCAGGCCGCGCGCCGAAATATCCATGAAGCAGGTGAAGCCGAACACATAGTTCATCGCCTCGCTCTGGCTGACGTTTTTGGCGCGCCGGCCGATCACGATCGCGATTTCGGCCTCGTGATGGAATACGTTGGCCTGCTGCCGGGGAAGCTCGACGGTGCCGCCCGGGTCGAGCACCGCCGCGGGAGATTTCAGAAACAGCGCCAGCGGGCGAATCGGGGTCTTGGTGCCCTCGTAAAAATTGCCGATCGCGCACAGAATCTTGCTGGGCCGCGGCAGCGGCGCGCGCAGCCGCACCCCGGCGATTGGCACGCCCCCCGCCTGCGCGGCCTGCTCGAGCGCCGGCCGCAGCCGGTCGAAATTCGCGATTATCTCCGGCATCCGCTCATGCGGCCTGAGCTTCATCACCTCATCGCCGACCGCCTTGCTGACGTCGACCAGAGTCTTATCGCCGACCACCACGGCGGGAATATAATCGTTGAACAGCGCGAGCTTCATGGTGCCTCCTTCAGCCTTGGTTGAGGGCATGACAGACCCGATCTAGATCGGCGCCGCGCCCCGCATATGCGTCATCAAGAGCCCATTTATAGAGCGACTCGCTGCGAGTTGCCACCCGGCGCCCGGGGCGGCTGGCCCTGCGCACCGCGGGGCGGCTACAATCCGCCGCGTGAAGCGATGTAGCACCGGGGGTGAGAGATGCCACCGTTGACGCCTGAACACGAAGAGATCCGCCGCTCCGTGCGCGAGTTCGTCGAGCACGAGGTCAAGCCGGTTGCCAACGAGCTCGACCGCCGCGGCGAAGAGATCCCCGAAAGCCTGCTGCGCAAGATGGCCGAGCTGGGTTACTTCGGGATTACTTTCCCCCCCGAGGACGGCGGGCTCGGGCTTGACTACGTGGCGATGGCGATCGTCACCGAGGAGCTCTCGCGCGGCTGGCTCTCGGTCGGCTCCGTGATGACCCGCAACCTGATCACCGGCTCGCTGATCCGCGCCGAGGGTACGCCCGAGCAGCGGCGCAGCTTTCTGCCGAAGCTCGCGCGCGGCGAGATGCTTTCGGCGGCCGCCTTCACCGAACCAGACGGCGGCTCCGATACCGCTTCATTCAAGACTCGCGCGCTCAAGCGCGGCGACGGCTACCTGCTGACCGGGGCGAAGATGTGGTGCACGTTTGCCAACCGCGCGCACGTGCTGACGGTGATGGCGCGCACCGATCCGGACCCGGCCAAGAAGCATCGCGGACTCTCGCTCTTCCTGTTCGAGAAGCAGCCCGGCGACAACTTCATGCCGCCGCAGCTCTCGGGCGAGCCGATCGCGACCGTCGGCTACCATGGGATGCGCAGCTACAGCCTGAGCTTCGACGAGGCCTGGGTGCCGGCCGCCAACCTGATCGGCGGGGTCGAGGGGCGCGGCTTCTATCAGTTGATGGCGAGTTACGAGGAGGCGCGGATCCAGACCGCGGCGCGCGCGGTCGGCGTCGCGCAGGGTGCTTACGAAGCGGCCGTCCGCTATGCGCATGAGCGCACCCAGTTCGGCCAGCCGATCGGAAATTTCCAGGTCATCCGGCACAAGCTTGCCCACATGGCGGTCGAGCTTGAGGCGGCCCGCCAGCTCGCCTATCACGCGGCCGCCCAGAAGGACACCGGCAAGCGCTGCGATTTCGAGGCCGGCATGGCCAAGGTGTTCGCGGCCGAGATGGCCGAGCGGGTGGCGCGCGAGGGGATGCAGATTCACGGCGGCTACGGCTACTCGATGGAGTTTGACGCGCAGCGCTACTGGCGCGATGCGCGCGTGCTCTCGATTTTCGAGGGCACCAACGAGATTCAGCTCGAAGTCATCGGCCGGCGGATCATGGAGCAGGGCGGCTGAGCTGCTCTGAGAGCGACCAACGATGTACCTGCTCGACAACGGCCGCTTCATGATCCCGCGCACCGAGCTCAGCTATCCCGGCCACAATCTGAAACTTCATCAGAATGCCGCCGACCCGGTGAAGGCCCCGGTCGACCTGGTGATGGCCGACCTCGAGGATGCCTGCCCCTACGAGTTCAAGGGCGAGCGGAGCCGGCGCGTGGTGGTCGAGGCCTTCAACACGCTGGACTTCGGCAAGAAGGCGATCGCGGTGCGGCCCAACGGCCTGCATTCGCAATTCTTTCAGGGCGACGTTGAAGCGGTGATGCTCGGCGCGCCCAACCGCTTTCACGGGATCGTGCTGCCGAAGGTGCGCGGTCCGCAGGAGATCGTCGAGACCGCACGCCTGCTCGATGAGCTCGAGCGCCGCGGCGGCTGGCAGCGTCGCGTGCAGATCGAGGCCCTGATCGAAACGCCGCAGGGCCTGATCGCCGCCCACGCGATCGCGAGCGCCTCGGAGCGCATGTGCGGCCTGATCTTCGGGATCGCGGATTTTGCCGCCGCGCTCGGCGTGCGCGAGATCGTCGAGGACCAGAACCGGAATTTCCAGTACCCGAAACAGGCGATGGTGGTCGCGGCCAAGGCGGCCGGGCTGCACGCGATGGACAACGTCTATCTGCGCCTGTGGCGTAAGGACGATCCGCCGGCGCGAGTCGCGGAAATCGAGCGCGGCCTGCGCGAGAAAAATCTCGGCGCCGCCAAACTCGGGATGGACGGGACCTGGGTGATCCATCCGCAGCAGGCCGAGATCGCCAACGCCTGCTTCACGCCCACCGCCGATCAGGTCGAGGAGGCGCGCCGCCTGGTCCGGCTCTACCATCAGAAGGGCGGCGGTTCGATGGCCGACCCGAACAGCGGCGCGATGATCGACGAGGCGACGGTGAAGATCGCGCTGGTCGACCTCGCCCGCGGCGCTCAGGCCGGGATGGTTTCCGATTCCGAGCTGCGCGAGTGGTCGGAGAAGAGCCGTGCGATGACCGGCTACGACCTCCTGGAGCTGATGCGCCGGGTGGCGTGAAGCGCCCGCCGCTGCCTCGCCGCCAACCGCTCAGGCTTGGGCGTCAGCGCTAACGGACTCCCGGGTCACCGGCGATCGACGGCCCGGTAGCGCGCGGCGACCTGGTTCCAATCGATCCGATCGAGAAATGCGTCGACGTAAGCCGCGCGGTCGCGGTAGTCGATCGACCAGGCGTAATCCGCCACCGCGCAAACCACCAGCGGATTGGCGCCAATCCATCCGCCGCCGTCGGTCGCCCCGAGCACGGCGTTATGCCAGCGGTCGTCGTACGGATCGTAGACCAGGAGCGCCCAGTTCGCGGCGACGCGCGCGCAGGCCGCAAAATCGGCGCGCCAGCTTTCGAGCGAACCCATGTGCTCGTTGATATTCGCCATCACATAGCGCGGCGGCGTCACCGGCGCGGCCGCCAGGTTGCCGAAATAGAATTCATGCAGTAGCACCGAATTGGCCGCCTCGACCTGCGCGCGTCTGAGGCGCGCATACCCGGCGCCGTCCGCCGAGGCGCGCGAGGCGACCGACAGTGAGTTCTCGGTCGCCAGCAATTTCGCGAACGCCTCGCGATAAACCGCGTAGGTCTTTTCGAGCTGACGATGCGACAGGAAACCGCGAAGCTCGCCGGTCGCAAGCGGCGCCGGGCGGCGCGGCTGAAATCCCGGCTGATTCTTGAGCAGCCCCTCGAACGAGAGCCCGGTCTCTTTGGGCGGCGGCGCAGCCGACCTCGCGATACCGCCGCCGGCGAAGGCTGCGGCCGCGATCACCCCGGCTCCAAGCAGGCGGCGCCGGCTCACCGGTTTCATGATCGATCAGGGAACCGGCGCGCTGGCCATCAGGCCCGCGGTCTCGTCGAGGCCGAGCATCAGGTTGAGATTCTGCACGGCCTGTCCGGCCGCGCCTTTGCCGAGATTGTCGATCGCGGTCAGCACGCAGAGGGTTTGGGTGCGCCGATCGAGCACGAATGAGAGCTCGCAGAAGTTGGTCGCCCGGACGTTCCTGAGTTCGGGCAGCTCGCCGGATTTCAGGATGCGCACGAAGCGTGATTTGGCGAAGCTGCCCTCGTAGGCCGCGCGCACGTCGGCTTCGGTGGTGCCCGAGCGCGGCCGGGTGAAAATCGAAGTCAGGATGCCGCGCGTCACGGGCAGCAGATACGGCACGAACAGCACCGCGACTTCACGCCCGAGCGCGGCCCCGATCTCCTGCTCGATTTCCGGCGTATGGCGATGGCTGCCGACCTTGTAGGGCCGGAAGTTCTCGTTGACCTCGGCGAACAGCTGCTCGATTTGCGGCGCGCGCCGCGCGCCGGTGGTGCCGGACTTGGAATCGATCACGATCCATGCCGGATCGACCAGGTCGCGCTTGATGAGCGGCAGCAGGCCGAGCAGCGCGCCGGTCGGGTAGCATCCGGGATTCGCCACCAGCCGCGCCTCGCGCAGCTCGCGGCGATGGAATTCCGTCAGCCCGTAAACGGCTTCCCTGAGCAGTGCGGCGGCGGGGGGCTCAGCGCCGTAGGCCGCCTTGTAGGCGGCCGGCTCCCGGAGCCGGAAATCGGCCGAGAGATCGACCACCTTCACGCCCTCTTGTACGAGCTGCGCAACGATCGCCGACCCCACACCCTCCGGCAGACACGACAGCACGGCTTCCGCGCGACCCTTGATCAGATCCGGGCGCAACTCCTCGAAGGGCGGCAGATCGATTCCCGCGAGATGACGGTAAACGTCGGCCACCTCGCGTCCGGCATAGTGCTCGGAGGTGAGCACGCTCAGCTCGACCATCGGATGGCCGGCGAGGATTCGCACCGCCTCGATTCCCGAGTAGCCAGACGCACCCAGGATCGCGGCCTTGATCCGTGCTTTCGAGGGCATCAGCGGTTCACTTTTCCGTGTAACATTCTGTTAATCGAGTAGCATGATTTCGCGGACTGAACCAGTTCGCAGCATTAACAGGTGCTTTTCAGCGGCGCGTGGGTCGGACGGGACTTAAGCCGGTCGCGGTGTTCCGCTTCCTGAGCGGGGACTGGTCGCCCTGGGTTGCGCTCGTGCCGATGCGGGAGCGGTGGCCGGGGCTACGATTTGAGATGAAGGTAGGGTATTTAGAGGTGGTGCGTTCTTGAGGAAAACGTCGACCGATTTGCGTTACGGGGAGAACTGGTCCGTTGCGGACGTTCG
>JBGPMT010000033.1:0-14886 GCA_041487135.1 Binataceae bacterium (SeqCode)
CTCCACGGCGCGCTTCGGCCGCCTTCAGGGTTCAATGCTGCGTGGCGACTTTTGTGATTTTCGTCGCGGTGCTGCTCAGCATGTCGCGCGCGGGCTGGCTTGGGCTGATGGTCGGTACGACCGTGATGTTCGTGCTGGCGCTGCCCGGCGGCGCCGCCGAGTTCGGCCCGGAATCCGCACCGCTCAGGCTAACCGGCGTGCGCCTCGCGATGATCGGAATTGCCGGGCTGCTGTGCGCGGCCGTGATGTTCATCGGACCGGATGCGCGGGTCCAAACCGCGGCGCGGTTCAATGAAACCACCTCGGGCATCGGCACGATCGCCGAGCGGATCGCGACCTGGAAAGGCGGCCTCGGTCTGGTGCGCGATTTTCCGCTGTTCGGCGTCGGACTTGGCGCCTGGCCCGAAATCTTCTCGCGTTATCAACTGCCGCCATGGACGATGCTGTTCTCCGACGAAGCGCATAACGACTATCTCCAGCTGATTGCCGAGATCGGGATTATCGGGATCCTGATTTGCGGCTGGATCGCGATACGCCTCATGCGGACGATCGCGGCGGGCTGGCGCAGTCTTAACTCAGAATCGCTTCCGGTTGTCGCGGCAATCGTGGCGGGAATCGCGGCGATGTGCGCGATCGAGTTCTTCGACTTCGACCTGCGTATCCCGGCGATCGGACTGCTGATGGCGATAATGGCGGGTGTCGCGCTGCGGATCGTGCGGATCGCCGCGGCGGCCGATTGGGAGGTGGCCACGCCGCCGCCGCGCATCGTGCGCACACTGGCGCTGGCGGGTGCCGCCGTCGCCTCGGGATTGATCGTCGCCGCGCTGGTCCAGAACCGAACCGTCTATCCATACAACCTGCATCAGCCGCGCAATCTGGCCGAGGCCCGCGCGGCGCTGGTCACCTATCCGGCGAATTCATTCCCTCATCTGGCGCTGGCCGATCTTAATGGGAGCTCGGCTCCCGCCGCGCGCGATGCCGAATTCATCCGGGCGGTATGGCTCGATCCGCTCAACCCCAGAATCCGCGACCAGTATGCGCGCGCGCTGGTAGTCGAGGGCAAGCACGCCGAGGCGCTCGAACAGATCCGGGCCTCGCTCCTCAACTGCCCGATCTTCCTGCAGCAAAACCATCCCTATCTCATCCCGCGGCTGATCCTGTGGTTTCCTCCGGCACTGAGGGACGCAGTCGAAAAAGGGCTGGTCGAAGCGGTCGACCGCGGCTACGAGCCGGCGCCTCACTCGCTGGGCGATTACTACTCGATGTTCGGGCGCTGGGCGGACGAGGCCCGCATGTACGCCAAGGTGGGCGGCCGTGAAGATGACCCCGCCAGACGCGCCGACTATCTGAAAAAGGCGGGCGAAGCCTACGTGCGCGCCGGCGATCCGGATTCCGCGCTGGCAGTCTTCCGGCAGGCGGCCGAGGCCGTGCCCGACGATCCGACGAGTTACTCCGACATGGCGGTGTTGGTCTACGGACCCCGCCATGATCTGGCCGCAGCCGAGCGGGTCGCCGAGCAGGGAATCGAAAACGGCGCCGATCCGTATTTGCTCTCGGTGGCGGTGGGCGACGCCGCGCTGGCGGCCGGGGCTCACGATCGCGCGGAGAGCGCCTATGAGCAGGCGCTCAAGTACCGGCCAGACTCGTACGATCTTCTGACCCGGCTGAGCTCCGTCTATGCGCAGGACGGAAGAGCCGAGCGTGCCATCCTCACGCTCACCCGGGCTGCCGAGGTCCGCCCCGATGCGCCGGGAACCTACTACCAGATAGGCCAGATGCAGGAGGGCCGCTACCGCTATTACGCCGCCGAGCAGGCCTACCGCCAGGCGATCAAGCTCTCGCCGGACAACCACCAGTACCGGGATCGGCTGGCTGAATTCGAGCGTAAGCTGAAAGCCGAGTCGGCGGCGGAGCACAACGCGCTGGCGCCATGAACCGGCTTTCAGAAGCGATCGATCGCAGCTATCCGGCCGCGGCGTCACGCCCGCCGATGAAGGTGTTGTATCTCAATCCATCCGGATCTCTCGGCGGCGCGGAACGCAGCCTGCTCGACATGGTCGCGAGCCTGAGGGCGGCCCGCCCGGACTGGCAATTGTCGTTGATCGCGGGTGAGGACGGACCGTTGGTGCGAGGAGCCCGTGGGCTGGGTGCGACGGCCACGGTCCTGCCGATTCCCCAATCGCTTGCGCGCCTCGGTGACGCCGGGGCGGGCGGACCCGCCGGGACCCAGGTCGGACGGCTAGCGCTCGCCGCCTCGATGGCGAACGCGGCGCTGGCGACCCGGCGCTACGCCCGATCGATGGCGCGCGCGATCAGCGAGGCGGCGCCGGCCGTAATCCATACCAACGGCTTCAAGATGCACGTGATCGCGGCGCGGGCCGCCGGCGGCAGGATACCGATAGTTTGGCACGTCCACGATTATGTCAGCAGCCGGCCGGTGATGGCGCGGCTGATGCGGCTTGGAGCGCGCCGCTGCGCGCTGGCGATCGCGAATTCCAGAAGCGTCCAGGCCGACCTCGAGGCAAGTTGTCCGAATCGCCTAGAGGTCGCCACGGTCTACAACGCGGTCGATCTTGGGTACTTCAGCCCGTCCGGTCCGATCGCCGACCTTGACGCGATGGCGGCACTCCCGCCCGCGCCGTCCGGCACGGTCCGCGTGGGACTGGTCGCCACGCTGGCCCGCTGGAAGGGGCACGAGGTGTTCCTGCGCGCGCTCGCGGCGATGCCGCCGGAGATGAGGGTGCGCGGTTACGTGATCGGCGATGCGATCTACTCGACGCACGGCAGCCAGTGGTCGATTCCAGAGCTACGCGCGATCGCGCAGCGACTCGGAGTCGCCGAGCGGGTCGGCTTTACCGGCTTCGTCGAAGACGTCGCTGCGGCTATCCGTGCGCTCGACGTCGTGGTCCATGCCAGCACGGAACGGGAACCGTTCGGACTAGCGATCGCCGAAGCGATGGCGTGCGGTAAACCGGTGATTGCGAGCCGGGCGAGCGGCGCGGCGGAAATCGTCGACGCCTCGACCGGCGTGATCTCTCATCGTCCCGGCGACAGCGCGGAGTTGGCGGAGCGAATCGGAGAGCTGGTCAGCGATCGCCATGAGCGGGTTCGTCTCGGCAGCCTCGGCCGCACGGCAGCCGAGCGGCTATTCACGCGTTCCCGGCTGGCATCCGAGTTGATTGCGATTTACGAGCGCGTTCGGAGCGCCCCGATTTAGATGCGCGTGCTGCACATCGTCGCCGGCCGCATGTATGGCGGCGTCGAGAGCCAACTGGTCACGCGAGCGCGCTATCGCGCTTCCTGCCCGGAAATGGAGCCGGAGTTCGCGGTGTGCTTCGACGGACTGCTGCACGAAAGATTGCTGGAACATGGAGTTCCAGTACATCGGTTGGGACCGACGCGGGCCCGGTATCCGCTCTCCGTGCTGCGCGGCCGGCGGCTGCTGCGCCGGATTGTCGAGACGCGGCGCATCGACGTGATCTCGTGCCATATGCCTTGGGCGCTGGCGGCCTTCGGTCCGGCAGCGCGTTTCACCGGCGTACCGCTGGCGTTCTGGATGCACGGTCCGGCCAGCGGGCAGCATTGGGTGGAGCGATGGGCCAGGCTCACCCGGCCGGACATCGCGATCTGCAACAGCAGCTTTACCGCGCGAACGCTGCCCGCGCTTTATCCAGGCCTGCACCCCGAAGTTATCTTTCCGCCGGTTCCCCCACCGCAGACCGATTTCACGGCCGACGACCGTCGCGAGGCGCGTTGCGAACTTGAGACGCCGCCCGACGCGATCGTGATTGTGCAGGTGTGCCGGATGGAAGCGTGGAAGGGCCAGCGCCTCCACCTCGAGGCTCTATCCCGCCTGCGAGCGATCCCTGGCTGGATCTGCTGGCTGGTGGGGGCGGCGCAAAGCGCCAGCGAAATTCCCTACGAGGCCGAGCTGAAGGCGGCGGCCGAGCGGTTCGGGATTGCCGATCGCGTACGATTCGTTGGCGAGCGACGGGATGTAGTGCGGATCCTGCACGCGGCGGATATCTATTGCCAACCCAATACCGGACCCGAGCCGTTCGGGATCGCGCTGGTCGAGGCGCTGTACGCCGCTCTTCCGGTGGTTACCTCCGCGATGGGCGGCGCGCTTGAATTTATCGATTCCGAGGTTGGATTTCTTACCGAACCGAATCCGGACGGGGCGGCGGCGGCGCTTAAACAACTGATCGAAGATGAGCCGCTGCGCCGCAGATTGGGTGGCGCGGGACCAGCTCGTGCGCGCGCGGTGAGCAATCCCGCCGCGCAGATTTTACGCTTGAAGTCCGTGCTGGATCAGGTTCTGTCGCGTTATGGCCGGGAACACACAGCCGTCGCCTAGCTCTGACGCACTGGACCGCGCGCTCCTAAGCGGCGGCGCGAGCTCGTCCGAGATCTACCAGACGGTTGCGGCTGCGCTGCGAGGGTTGCCGCAAAACGGCGGGACGGTTCTGGACGTGGGATGCGGCTCGGGTCAGCTCTGGCAGTTCGTATGCGACCGGTTTTCGCGCTACCTGGGTGTCGACCTGGTTCGCTACGAGGGCTTTCCGCCGGGGGCCGAGCTGATTCAGGCCGACCTCGAGAAGCTTCCGCTGCCGCTTCCCTCGGGATGCGCGGATGTGGTGGCGGCGATCGAGACCATCGAACACCTGGAAAATCCGCGCGCTTTCATGCGCGAGTTGGTGCGCCTGGCGCGGCCGGGCGGGATCGTAATCATAACGACGCCGAACCAGCTAAGCCTGCTCAGCAAATTGACGCTGGTACTGAAGAACCGCTTCAATGCCTTTCAGGACGTCCAGTATCCGGCGCATATGACCGCCTTGCTCGAGATCGATCTGCTCAGGATCGCGCGCGAAGCCGGCCTGATCGAGCCGCGTATCGCGTACAGCGGGAGCGGCCGAATTGTTTTTACGCCCTGGCCCTATCCAAAGTTGTTGCCGCGCCTGTGGCCGCGGGCAATGTCTGATAACGTTTGCATGTTCGGATGGAAGGCCGGGTGATCGGTCGTGCGCTCACCCCGCAAGATCCGGGTCCAGGATAACTGATCGATGCTCGCGTTTGCTCTCTGCGGTTTGGCCATGGTCGCCTGCTTCATTGCAGCCCGCCGTTCGGTGGTTAGCGGCCTGTGCGCCACGATGACGGTCGGCTACGCCTACGGCATCATCCGCGCCAATGTGCCTGAGCCCGCCATGCACTTGGTGTTCGATTTTGGCGTGGCCGGCCTCTACCTCGCGCTGTTTGTGCGCGGGGCGACGGCGGCGCAATGGTCCCGGCTGAAGGTCGTCCAACCCTGGCTGACGCTGCTGATCGGCTGGCCGGTCGTCCTGTTCTTTCTGCCGATTCAGGACCCGTGGATCCAGCTCGTCGGTCTGCGCGGGCAGATCTATTTCCTTGGGTTCATTCTGGCCGGCGCGATGTTGGAGCCGGAGGACTGCTATACGCTGGCCCGATGGTTCGCGCTGCTCAATCTGATCGCTTTCGGCTTCGCGGTGGCCGAGTATTTCGAAGGCGTGCCGAAGTTTTATCCGAAGAACGCCAACACCCTGATCATCTACGCCTCCAACGACGTGCTCCGGAACGGTTCCGTCTACCGGATACCGGCCACGTTCGTTAATCCCGCCGCGTTCAGCGGCACGATGGTCGGGACGATGCCGCTGCTGCTCGGCGCCTGGAACCAAAGACGCGTCGGCTGGATGCATTTTTACCTCCTGTCGGTCGCCCTCGCCGCTACCGGACTCGGCGTCTTCCTGGGCGCGTCGCGAACCCAGGTGGTAATTCTAGTCCTGATGCTTGGCGGCGCTTTCGTCATGGGCCATCTCTCGGTGAAAGTGATCGTCCGTTCGGCAATCGCCATCGCCTGCGTGGGATGGATAGTTGTGCATAATCCGCGCCTGCAGCGTTTTACGACGCTCCAGAACACCAACTACGTCCAGGCGCGCATCGGCGGCAGCATGAACGAATCGTTCGTGAACGCGCTGGTCGACTATCCGATGGGCAACGGACTGGGCGGCGGAGGCACCAGCATGCCGTTTTTTCTGAAGGATCGTCTGACGGATCCCGTGATCATCGAGAACGAGTACGGACGAATTCTCCTCGAAGAGGGGATTCCGGGGCTGTTGATTTGGATCGGATTCCTGCTCTGGGTGGTCACCAGTCCGCTGCCTCGGCGCGACGGCCGATGGCTGTTGACGCTGAGGCTCCTGCGCGTCTACCTGCCGATCTGCTTTGTGTCGGCGACTCTTGGCACCGGCTTCCTGACCTCGATTCCGGGAACCTCGCTGATCCTGGTATTCGTCGGCCTGTTCACGACGGCACGCATCGCGGAACGAAATGAGGGATTCGCTGATTCGCGGTCCCCGGCTTATCGGTCGTTTGCAGCGATGCGATTTCGGGCCGAACAGCAGGCCGCCGTCCCGGCGTCGTCGAGTTCTTAGGTCTGGGATGCGACGCTCTGGCTCATCGGCCAGACACATCGAAACGGGTTTGGCATGAAGACGGTGAGGGTAGGAATCGTGGGCGCCGGCCGCGTCGCCGACACTCATCACCTGCCGGTGCTGGCGCTGATGCCGGACGTGAAACTGGCCTGGATATGCGATCTGAACAAGGCACGGGCTGCAAGACTCGCGCGCCCCTATGGAATCAATGAAGTTCAAGAGAAGATCGCGGATTGCAGCGACGTGGATGTGGTGTTGCTGGCGACCCCGATCGGCCTGAGGGATCAGATACTCAAAGATATTTTTGCGAGACGATGGCATACGTTTATCGAAAAGCCTTTGGCCAGGTCGCTCGAGGAGCACGACCGAATATCGCAACTCGCGGCGCAAGCGGGGGTCGAAATCGGAGTTGGATTGCAGCGTCGTTTCTATCCCACTACGTTGCTCGCGCAGCAGCTTGTTGCCGATTCGGTTTTTGGCGCGCCCAGGCAAATCTGGGCCACTGAGGGATTGCTGCTGACCGGATCGGCGGGTCCCGGTGGCGCCGCCTGGAGCGTGGATCGGAAGGTGGCAGGCGGCGGCGTGGTGCTGGAGACGGCTTGCCACATCATCGACCAGGTACTCACGATCTGCAGGCCGAAAGAGCTGGAGCTTCGGTCTTGCGAACTCGTCTACTACGACGACATCGATTTTGAGGCGAAGACGCGCGGGAGCCTCGCCTTGGCAGACGGGACCCGGTGCCAATTTGGCCTGGCCGTGAGCTGGCTGGGACATCTGTATAACGCGATAGTTATCGAGTTCGCGACGGTCAGATTGAAGGTGCCGATAGCGCCGCTCAACGCCGGACTCGAGCTTCTCGACCTCAGCGGCAAAACCATCGCCTGCCTGAACGATTCGTCCGGCCGCACGGCGCCGAGCGGCATCTATCAGCCGTTCTACGACGAATGGCGCGATTTTCTTGCGCAGAGCGTCGAGCGGAAGCCGTCACGAGTCGCGGCAAAAACGACCCGCCTGACGACTGCATTCATCGAGGAGTGCTACCGTCGGCAGCCGCCGCCGTCCGTCAACTAGCACGGTGGCCGTCTGAGGAGACGTGTGAGAGTAGCTATCACAGGCGCCGGCGGCCAGGTCGGCGAATACCTGAGTTGCCGGCTTGCGTCGAGCCCGCAGCGCCATGAGGTAATCGCCATCTGTCGCAACTTCCTGGCGGCCAAGAAACTGGCGGCTCGCGGATGCGCGGTCAGGGTCGGTTCGCTGTTGAATCCCGATGAGACGGCGAAACTGGTTGACGGATGCGACGCGGTGATCCACTGCGCCCACGATTGGGCGGGGTCGGCACGCCGCGATTCGTCGAATGCGGCCATGATTCGCAATCTTTCCAATACCGCGTCGGTTAAGCTGCTCATCTATCTGAGCTCGGTCGTCACCTACAGCACCTGCATCGAAACCGGCGTCAACACTTATGAAGACCCGCGGCCGGACACTGACTACGGCAAGACCAAGCTCGGATGCGAAGCGGCCGCGGCGCGTGAGTTCTCAGCCAACGGTAGACGCGCGATCGTGCTGCGACTCGGCCACGTCTATGGTCCGTACTTCTACTGGTCCGGCCGCATCCTGGACCTGTTGCGCGGGCTCCGATTTCGACTGCCATTCGGCGGCCGCCTCGATTCCAACTCAATCCGGATTGACCGGGTTGGCGATGCGGTTATTCAGTTGTTGAACGATGTCCCTCAAGGCGGGATTTACAATCTCACCAACGATCCGCAGCTAACATGGAAGGACGTTTTTTCATGGCATAGCGAGATCTGCGGTCTCGAGAGTATTGCTCCGCTTCAAGACGACGAGTCATTTCGAATCCGGCAACGCTACCTGCAATCCAAGCTTGGCGAGTTCCGCAAGATCCGCCGGGAGCTGTTTCAGGGTCTGCGCGCCGCCGCCGTCCAGCTCATCTATCCGAACCCCGCGCTGAAGCGGCTGGGTTCGGCGATGCTCGCCAAGGCGCCCGGCTGGATCGACCGGGCGATCACGCGAAACTACAAGCAGGCGGTGGTAGCAAGAGAAATTCATCCCGCCCAGGGAGATTCTTTTTGGGAACCCTGGCTCGCGATGTTCTTTTCGGACCCGGCCCCCGGCCGCTACCTGCGGCTACCATCGGTCGAGTCGATCGATCCGGACCGCGAACCCAGGATGCGCGAAGAACTCTTCCAATCGTTCAAGCGATGGTCGCTGCCTGACGGGATTTTGCAGGCGTGAATCCTCACGGGGTCTGGCACAATACGCAGACTGATTCATTGGCGGCGCCTTGCACAATATCGAGCGACTTGAAGCTGCCGAAAGTTGGGGCAAACCCCGGCGCGGCATTGCAGCCCTGGGTTTTGGTGGCGGGCGGGTTCCATCACAAGGGCGGCATGGATAAGGCCAACGCGGCGCTCGCCACCTATCTCGCGGAGCGCGGCCATCCGCTGCATCTGGTCGCCCATGAGGTGGCGCCCTCCCTGTGCTCGCGGCCGGGCGTGAAGGTCTATCCGGTGGCAAAACCGGCCGGCTCTTATTTTCTCGGCGAGTGGATGCTCGGCGAACGCGGCAGGACGGTTGCCCGCGCCGTGCGTGGAGCGGCGCCCGCCGCGCGAGTGATCGTGAATGGCGGCAACTGCAACTGGCCGGACGTCAACTGGGTGCACTCGGTGCATCATGCCTGGCCGCTTCGCGACGATCGCGCGCCGGCGTGGTTTCGGATCAAGGGCCGGATCGACAAGTCGGTCGCGCGCCGCCGCGAGCGCAACGCGATCCGGGCGGCGCGCCTCGTGATTGCGAATTCCGAAAAGACGCGCCGCGATCTGACCGCCCTGCTGGGAATTCCGGAGTGGAAAATCTTCACCCGGTACCTGGGATGCGAACCGGGCCTGCTGCCGGTCTCGCCCCACGAGCGGAACGCCGCCCGTGAGCGCTGGGGCATGAAGTCCGAACGTCCGGTGGCGATCTTCGTGGGCGCCCTGGGCTACGACGTCAACAAGGGCTTCGATACATTGTGCGCGGCCTGGAGTGCGCTTTGCTCGCGTGGCGATTGGGACGTCGATCTGGTCGCCGCGGGCGGCGGACGCGGATTCGGGCGCTGGGGAGAGCGGGTCAGGCGGGCGGGGCTCGCGGATCGCGTGACGATGGCCGGGTTCAGCGAGCGGATTCCGGAGCTCCTGGCTGCGGCCGACCTGCTGGTAAGCCCCGTGCGCTACGAGGCCTACGGACTGAACGCGCACGAGGCGCTCTGCCGCGGCATCCCGGCCCTGGTCAGCGCCTCAGCCGGAATCGCCGAGCGTTATCCGGATGATCTGTCGGATCTGATTCTGCGCAACCCGGAAGACGTCGATGAACTGGTCGAGCGGCTGCGTGGATGGCGCGCCAGGATGGCCGAATATGGGCGCAGGACGCAACCATTCGGCGAGCGTTTGCGGGCGCGCACCTGGGATGACATGGCATGCGACATGGTGGAGTTGATCGAGTCGCATGCGGACCGGGACAGGCTGAAAACTTGAAACGATTCCAGGCCTTGGACGGCAGCGCGCCGGATCTGGCCGCCGCCGGCGCCCCCGCTTCGCAAGCGAGCCGCAGCCGCAGCGCGCTTGCGATGTTTTCGTGGATCACCCTGGTCGCGCGCAGCGTCCTTACGATGCTGGCGGCGTTCATCGCGACTCCGTACCTGCTGCAGTTTCTCGGTGCCGAAAGGCTGGGTGCGTTCCGCGCTTCGCAACAGTGGTTCAGCTACCTGATGTTCCTGTATGTGGGACTCGGCCCCGCGCTGGTGGTGATGTTGTTGCGGCCGGCGAGCCGTGGTGAGCTGGACGGGATCGTGGCTATTCTCAAGTCTGGCATCCGGATCGGAATGCGGCAGACCTTCACGGTCGTGATGCCCGTCGCGCTGCTCGTCGCGTGGTTCATGCCGGAACTGGTCGGTATCTCACGCCCGCTGCGCGATGAGCTTCGACGTGCAAGCCTGATCAACATACTCGGCCTGTTGCTTGCCCCGCTGGAGGTCTTCAGGTCGGTGCTCGCGTGCCGGCAGTTGGGCTACCTGGTCAATATCGCCATCCTGATCCAGTCGCTGGCGATCACCGGGGTCTCGGTCTGGCTCGCCTGGCTGGGCTTCGGATTACCGGGGCAATACGCGGGCAATATCGCGGGTCTGGTGGTGTTTTCGGCGCTTGCGATGCTGTTCGCCGGGTATCAACTGTCGGGGCATCTGCGGGGGCGTGCGGCCGAGATCGATCGCAACGAGTTGTGGGGGCTGCGCTGGCCGTTGCTGCTGACCAGTATCGGGGGGCAGATGAACCTGTTCACCGATTACATCCTGGTGAGCCTGATCGCCACGCCCGTGGCGGTGACCACCTTCTCGATTACTCAACGCCTGATGATCGTGCTGGGCGGTTTCGTGACTTCGTTCGGCGAGGTGAGCTGGGCGGGGTTGGCCCAGTTGCGCGCCTCCAATCAGCCGGCGCTTTTCCAGGAGCGGGTGCTCGAACTGGTGCGATTGTTCCTCGGGATGGGCTTCTGCTTCCTGATAACGTTCGCGGCCTTCAACGGCAGATTCGTCGCGCTGTGGGTGGGACGCCAATATTACGGCGGCGACGCGCTGACGATCCTGACCGCGGTGCAAACCATCGTCGTCGGCTACTTCATGTTCTTCAGCTTGACGATAGATATGGCGGGCGACACCCGCCATCGCGTGGCGGTCGCGCTCGCGGGCGCGGTGCTCAACGTGATTCTCAGTGTAATACTGGGGCGCTGGCTGGGACTCTACGGCGTGACGCTCGCCACCGTTATCGCTTACGCGGTGGGCGAGGGATGGTACTCGCCGTACCTGTTCTGCCGGCGTTACGCGGTCAGCGCGCGCGCGATTGTTCGGGAAAGCGCCCGGGCGATCGCGCTGGCAGCGCCGTGCGCAATCGCGGTGTGGATGGTGGCGAATCGCGGTACCCACGCGGACGGCTGGGTGAGGCTCGGGCTGGAGTTCTCGGCGGCTTCCATGATCACGTTCATCTACGCGTGGCGCTTGATTATGCGTGCGGAAGACCGCGCCGGATGGCGGATTCGTGCGGCGACCATGCTTCGGGGATTTTATGTTTCCCAAGGAAGTGCCTGACCGTGGAATGCGTCCGGTAAGTCCGTGCCTCGGACCAATTTGAACCGTGCAATAAATTGAAAGAGCCGATTCAGAAAATCGCGAGTTACTTCGCTGGCATAATCGGTCGAGACTCGTCCGTCATTCGCAGGCTACGTCCTATGTACGAAGGCTTTCTGGACTTTTCTTCCAGCGGCAAGGGAATCGCCTGGACCATCAATGGTCAGCGGTTCCTCGTGGATCCCCGTTCGCGTCAACGATTCGGCCAGTACCAGGAAGCACCAGTTGCGCAATTCCTACGCAGCCGTGTCCGGCCAAATGCAATCTGCTTCGATGTCGGCGCAAATGTGGGTTTGTACGTTCTCCAATTCGCACGTTGGTCTGAGCCTGACGGAAAGGTAATAGCCTTCGAACCAAATTCCGATGCCCGCGAAATTCTGGAGAAGCACATTCGCTTTAACGGTTTACAATCGCGCGTGCAGGTCGTGCCCGCCGCGGTTGGAGCTGAGACGGGAGTCGCCACACTGTACAAGGCGGGGGCGGACGGGATGGGCAGGCTTGGAAGCCCCAACGAACTTATCGCAGATCATGTTACCGAGCAGACCGTTCCTGTCATAACGCTTGACGCGTTCTGCGCTGAAACCGGTCTGATGCCCGATTGTATACTCTTGGATATCGAGGGTTTCGAGTTTGTTGCGTTGAAAGGCGCGAAGGGCCTGCTGCGTCGAGGCCGAGGCCGTCTCGAAATCATTGTTGAAATGCATCCTGACATATGGAATTCAGCAGCTACGTCTCGATCCGATGTTGAGGCGTTTCTGGGTGAATTCCACCTGCGAGCGGAACCGCTGACCGGACAGAAGGATCCGCTAAGTGACTACGGAATCGTCCATCTTGCCTATGAATAGGTCCTAGCGGACTCTTGCTGCACTGGCATCTGATAACCGGTGAATATCCGCCGCAGAAGGGAGGCGTCAGCGACTATACGCGAATCGTGGCCCTGGAACTGGCGGCCGCGGGCGATCAGGTCGAGGTCTGGGCGCCGTCGAGCGGCGCGCCGGACGCCAATGACGGCGGCGTCGCGGTACATCGATTGCCCGGCCGCTTCGGTCCGCGCGCGCTCGCCACGCTCGATTCGGCGCTCAGCCGAAGTCCCGGCCGGATCCTGGTCCAGTACGTGCCGCATGCCTTTGGCTTCAAGGCCATGAACTTTCCCTTCGTCTTCTGGTTGTATGCCCGGCGGCGCCGGCTCGACATCTCGGTGATGTTCCACGAGGTGGTGTTCCCGATGGGATGGTCGCGTCCGCTCGCGCACAATCTGCTCGGCGCGTCGACCCGGATGATGGCCGCGATAACCGCGCGGGCCGCGCGCCGGGTGTTCGTCTCCACGAGTTCCTGGGAGCGATATCTGCGTCGCTGGATGCCTCAAGGGCGGCCGATCGTTTGTCTGCCGATGCCCAGCAACATCCCGGTAATCGAAGATCGCGAGGCCATCGAAACCGTGCGACGCCGCTACCGGGCCGGCGCGGGACCGATGGTCGGTCACTTCGGCACCTACGGCGCGGGAATCGTCCGGATGCTCGATGAAATTCTGCAGCCGCTGCTCGACCAGGTACCCGAGGCATCGATGATCTTCATCGGACGTGCGAGCGAGGGCTATCGCGATAGGTTGCTTGGCAGATGCCCGCGACTCAACGGCCGTCTCCAAGCGATCGGAGCGCTGCCCGAGCGTGACGTGTCGGCTCATATCAGTGCGTGCGATCTGATGCTTCAGCCCTATCCCGACGGAATCAGCACGCGCCGTGCCAGCGCGATGGCGGGGTTGTCGCACGGGGTTCCGATCGCGACCACGGCCGGACATCTGACGGAGTCCCTTTGGGCCGCTTCAGGCTCGGTTGCGACCTCGCCGGTCACCGAGCTCGAAGCGATGGCTTCACTGGCCGCCGGACTGCTGAAGGACGAGGCGGCGCGTAGCCGTCTGGGGATAGCGGGACGAAAACTTTATGAGGATCGATTTCACGTCCGGCACACAGTCGGCGCTCTGAGGCGATGCGGATAGCGATCGTCAACGCGAACTGCCGCAAGGTGGGCGGCGTGGAAACCTACCTGGAGGCCGCGATCCGCGGGATCAGCGCGGCGGGTCACGAGGCCGCATTTTTCTGCGAAGTCAACGGATCCGGTAGACAGCCGATTCAGATGCCGGCAGATTCCCCGGTTTGGTGCGCGTCTGAGATAGGTCCTAAGCCGGCTCTGCAGGCACTGCGCGCATGGCGTCCTGACTTGATTTACGCCCATGGCCTGAGCGACCCGGCGCTCGAAGCCGAAACCCAGCGCATCGCGCCGGCGGCGTTTTTTGCTCACGGCTATTACGGCGCCTGCATCAGCGGCGAAAAGACTACGCGCCTTCCACATAGCGAACCATGCGGACGACGATTCGGATGGCCGTGCGTGCTGCACTTTTATCCGCATCGATGCGGCGGGCTTAACCCGCTGACGATGTGGTCGGATTTCCAGCGGCAGTCGCGGCGCCTGCAACTGATGCGTAACTATCGGGTGACGATAACCGCCTCCGAGCACATGCGATCGGAATATCTGCGCCAGGGCTTCCCGCCCGAGACGGTCAGGACGATTCCGCTCCCGGTAACGACGCCGGAGCGAAGCGGATCGCCGCAGGAGCGCGCATTGCCCGAGGTCAACCCGGCGCTCGGCCAAACTTCTCCCTGGCGCTTGCTGTTCGTCGGCCGGATGGAATCGCTCAAGGGCGCCAGCCTGCTGCTGGAGGTGCTTCCGCGCGTCGCGAGTTTACTTGGGGTTCCGATCCGGCTGACGCTCGCCGGTGACGGCCGCGAACGGGCGAAACTCGAAGCCAAGGCGATCGAGCTTCGATCCCACGCTTCACGACTCGAAATAAGTTTCACCGGGTGGCTCGAACACGAGAACCTCGTCGCGGCCTATCGCGATTCCGACCTGCTGGTGATGCCGAGCCTGTGGCCCGAGCCGTTCGGTCTGGTTGGAATCGAGGCCGGGATGTTTTCGCTGCCGGTTGCGGCCTTCGCGGTGGGTGGAATTCCCGAATGGCTGAAAGAGGGCGTCAACGGTCATCTGGCGCCGGGAGATGCGCCGGCGCCCGAAGGCCTCGCGACCGCCATCGCGGACTGTCTGAGAGATCGGCAGGAATATGATCGGCTGCGTAGCGGCGCGCTCACCGTGGCTAAGCAATTCACGTTGGCCAACCACATGCGTCAGCTCCTGCGGGTGTTCGAGACGGTCGTGGCGCCTTGCGATCAAACAGCACCAGATGAGCGAAGCGCGCGGCAGTAGCTCTTC
>JBGPMT010000034.1:0-14769 GCA_041487135.1 Binataceae bacterium (SeqCode)
TCGCCCGACG
This sequence comes from Binataceae bacterium (SeqCode), assembly GCA_041487135.1. GTDB lineage: Bacteria > Desulfobacterota > Binatia > Binatales > Binataceae > JAJPIG01. The sequence continues at coordinate 11 of JBGPMT010000034.1, forward strand.
GCGTCACCCGAATGGTGCAGCCGTCGTAGCCGCTGATTAGCGAACTCGGCAGCGTGCAGCCCTCGGGCATCAGTTCGTGGCTGATCCCGATTCCGATATGGCGGCCCTGCTTGCGCGCCGCGTCGCGTTCTTTCGAAAAATTGTCGTAATCGAGCATCTTGAGCAGGCGGCCCATCGCGGCCGGATAGTTGCCGCTGTCGAGGATCGAGCCGGAGACCTGGTGATAGGGAAACTCCTCGGGCTGGATGTAATTCTTGAGCCGCAGCGCCGCGTGATCGATTCCGGTCGCGTCCGCCACCTCGTCCATCAGCCGTTCCATCAGGAAGGTCGCCGCTTCCTTGCCGAAGCCGCGATAGGCGGTCCAGGGACACTTGTTCGTGATCGCGACTTTCAGCCGGATTTCGCAATTCGGAATCTTGTAGACGGTCGGGATGCATGACGCGGTCACCCACGCCTGCCAGCATCCCTGCAGCGTTCCCGGCGCGCCGACATCGGCTATCACCCGGGCCCGCAGCCCGGTGACCTTGCCGTCCTTGCGGTAGGCGGCCTCGTAGTAGATGCGCTCCTCGCGCGCGTGCCCGCCGGCGAGAAAGTTTTCGCTCCGCTCCTCGATCCATTTGACGGGGCGCCCAAGCTTCTTCGCCAGATAGGCAATCAGCGCTTCGTCGGGATAGAAAGGCGTCTTGTGTCCGAATGCGCCGCCGACGTCGCCCTGGATCACCCGGACGCTCGCTTCGGGCAGTCGCAGCGTATCCGCCAGACAGGCACGAAGCTGATGCGGATGCTGGGTTGAGGCCCAGAAGGTGAGCCGCTCCTCGAAGGTATCGTAACTGGCAACGTAGGCCCGCGGCTCGATCGGCGCGCCGAGGTAACGATGGGTCTTCACCTTGCCCTTGACGACTCCGTCCGCTTCCGCGAACGCCCGGTCGGGGTCGCCTGAGCGGAAATCCCGCGCGCCCATCAGGTTGTCGCCCCACTCCGCTTCGATCAGCGTCGCGCCGGGCTCGAGCGCCGCCTCGCAATCGACCACCGCCGGCAGCACCTCGTAATCGACCTCGATCAGATCGGCGGCCTTGCGCGCCGTGTACTTGTCATTGGCGACCACCACCGCGACCGGCTCGCCGACGAAGCGGACCTTCTCGGGCGGCAGCGCATAAACGTTCGCGCGTTTGGCGCCCATCCCTTCCGGCTCGATCGTGTAGAGCAGCGGGCCAAGCTCGCGCTTGACCTCCTCAGCGGTCAGGACTTGAGCCACGCCGGGGACGGCGCGCGCCTCGCCGGCATCGATTTTCCGGATGCGGGCATGGGCATGGGGACTGCGCAGAAACGCGACGTAGAGCATCCCGTCAAGGTAAATGTCGCCCGCATACTGGCCACGGCCGGCCACCAGTTTTCGGCTCTTGAAGGCCGTGATCTCGGCGCCGATGTACTTCATGGCGATCGTCTCCGGGGCTCGGTCATAGCGCCGAAACGGCACCGCTGTCCAGCCGCCGTTGCGAGCAGCGCGACGCACGGCAGGCAACGCGACCGGGGCGACGATTCAGAGCGGCGTGACGAGCAGGGTCGGAATCTGGCTGGTATCGACCACCACGATCTTTTCGCGGAAGCGCGGTTTGCCGTCCTCGAACACGATCTGATCGTGATAGACGCCGACACTGAACAGCTCGGAGCGCCCGTAATCCGACGGATCGAGCATGGTGCGGAAGACCGCGTAGTTGGCGCGGGTCGAAATCACACCGTTCTCCTCGCCGACGATTCGCACCCGTCCGACCAGATGGCGATAGAGATGCGGGGCGAAGAAATTGGCGTTGCGATGCGCCACCACGCGGTCGCGCAGCATCCCGCGGCTGTCCCCGTACATCAGCGGAATCGGCAACCCGAGCGCCGCGTTCTCATAAGGAATCACCTTGTAAAGACAGCGTTCGGTAAAAAAATCGGGCCACTCCTCGAGCTGGTCGCTGTCGAGACACTCGACGTAGGCGGCCGTCAAATCTTCAATCTGCGCGCGCAGTTCCGTAGCTTCCATCCGCTGAACCACCCCATCGCACTCCCATCAGTTCGCCGTAGGCCTTCCAGAACGCGCGGATCGCGGTCTCGGTCACGAGGCTGTCCTGATCGCCCGTGCCGCGTCCGCCGAGCTCGATATACGAGGTCGCGCGATTGTCGTAGCCCACGGCGCGCTGCACCAGCTCGACCGCGTAGCCGTCCTCGAGCGCGATCAGGCCCGCCGGTCCGATCAGGTTCGATTGCTTGATGCGCATCGCGCGCAGCTCGGCGTCGTCATCTTCGTAGCCGAAGTAGGTCACCAGCAGCTCGAAGCGATCGACCCCGAGCGGCACCATCTGACGCGTCGCCAGCGTGTTGCTGATCTGCTGGACGATCAGGGTCGGGAACAGGAACTGAATAGTCGTGGTGAAGCGGCCGAACTCGGGGCGCGAGGCAAGCAGGCTCGGGTCCGCAAGCTTCAGCGTCTTGGAAAAGCTCGCGACCGACTCCTGGGTGTAGGCCGCGACTTCCTGCGACTCTTCGGCCCGAAGCGCGATCATCTTGCTGTGCGCGCCGTTGACCACCATCCCGCCGTCCTGCGAGGAACGGTAGCTGCCGAAGGTGGCGTGAAACATATGCAGCAGGCTGCCGTGGTACGGGTCCTTGGTGTTCTCGGCGTAGATCTTCCAATTGCCGTGGATTAGCTGGCGGGTGAAGCCGAGCACGCTAACCGACCGATTGAAGATGGTGTCGAGATGCTCGCGCATCGCGGGACCGAGATATTCGGGCAGCGGCGCGACCGATTCCGAGAAGCTGCCGAAGATCAGCCCGCGGTAGGTGGCGAGCCTAAGCGGGGTCAGCGAATGCTCGGCCAGGTTAAAATCGGCGGAGTAGCCGCCCTTGCCGTTGATTCCGCGGCGAAACGGCACACCGCGCAGCGTGCCGTTCAGGTCATAGCTCCACTGATGATATGGGCAGACCATGTTCTTGCGATTCCCGCGCACCTCGCGGCAGACCATCGCGCCGCGATGGGCGCAGCGGTTGACCAGCGCATGGAGCTCGCCCTTCGCATCGCGCGTGATGAAGACCGGCGTCGCGCCGATGAAGTTGGCGCGAAAATCTCCGGGCTTGGCGAGCTCGGCCTCCAGCGCGAGATAGTTCCAGGTCGGCCCGCGAAACAGTTGCTCCTGCTCGCGCGCGTAGAGCTCGGGATCGGTGAATACCCGGTACGGTACCCGGGTCGGATCGAGCGCCGGATAGCCGTCGGGCTGCGCGCCCCGGGGTTCTGTCAATCCGCTCATGGCCTTACCTTCCGAGTCGGTCGTTTAACCCTCGTCCCAACACCGTTCAAGCTTATCACGCAGGTCAATCGTCCAGTACACCGCGCTCCTCGCGGCTGGCGAGCGTCAGCATCACCTCGGCGAGCACGCGCGCCCCGGCCGCGAGGTCGGGCGCCGCGGCCCGCTCGGCCTCGTTGTGGCTTATCCCGCGCTCGCAGGGGATGAAGATCATCCCGGCCGGGCAGAGCTCGGCGATGAACTTGGCGTCATGGGTGGCGCCCGAGACCATCTCCATCTGCGGCAGTTGCTGGCGCTCGGCGGCGCGCCGGACCATCTCGACGATCGCGGGGTCGAAGCGCACCGGCGCCGAATCGAGCGTTTCGGTGACGCTCACGATGCATCCTGCCGCGCGGCTGCGGCATAGCGGTTCGATCTGCGCGCCGATACTGGCCAGCAAATCGCGATCCGGATGGCGCAGATCGATCGTGAAGAGCGCGTGGCCGGGCACCGTATTGGGCGAGTTGGGCGAGAGCTCGAAGCGGCCGACCGTGAAGCGCAGCAGGTCGGCTTCATCGCGGGTCAATTCGCGGAGCGCCGAAATCATCTCGATCGCGGCGGCACAGGCGTCGCGGCGCGCGCTGCGCGGCGTGGTTCCGGCGTGCGCCTCTTCGCCTTTGACTTCGACGCGCAGCCATTTGAGACCCTGGATTCCCGTGACCACGCCAATCCGCCGGCGCTCGGCCTCAAGTATCGGCCCCTGCTCGATGTGCGCCTCGAGGTAGGCGGCGATCGGCGCGCGAAATTCGCGCCGCGCTGTCACCCCGAGCGCGTCGAGCATCGCGGCGAGCGAATCGCCGAGCCGCGCTCCCCGGCTGTCGACTGACGCGAGCGCGGCTGCCAACGGGATATGACCCGTATAGACTGCCGAGCCCATCGTGCCCGGCTGGAAGCGCGAGCCTTCTTCGTTGGTCCAGACCACCGTCTCGATCGGCCGCGCGGTTGCGACCCCGGCGTCTGCCGCCGCCTCGAGCACCTCGAAGGCGGCCAGCACGCCGTAGACGCCGTCGAAATTGCCGCCGGTCGGCTGGGTATCGAGATGGGACCCGGCGACCACCGGGGCCGCCTTCGGATCGCGGCCCGGACGGCGGATGAAGAGATTGCCGATCGCGTCGACGCTCACGGCAAAGCGGCGCCGCGTGGCCCATTGCAGCAGTTGCCGGCGCGCGGCCGTATCCTCGGGCGTGAGCGCCTGACGATTCACCCCGCCGCGCCCGGTCGCGCCGAATTGCGCGATCTCGCGATGGCGCCGCCATAGCCGCTGCTCATCGATGCGCCCGATGACCGCCTCGACGGCCGGCGCGACATCACCCGCCGCCATCGAGCCTCTCGCTTCGCGGGTCCATTTGACGAAGGATTATCACGAGCCTCGATTCAAGCAGAAGCGCCAAGCCCGGACGGAAGCCGAAAGATGAAATCGCACACCCAGTATCTGACCATGAATGTGCCGGCGCGGATGGACTTCGTGAATATCACCGGCCAGGTCGCCGCGGCCGTCAAGCAAAGCGCCGTGCGCGAAGGGCTATGCCTGGTCAACGCGATGCATATCACCGCCTCGGTCTTTATCAACGACGACGAGCCCGGGCTGCACGAGGATTACAAGCGCTGGCTCGAAGCGCTGGCACCCTACGACCCCAGCCCCCAGCGCTATCATCATAACCGCACCGGCGAGGACAACGGCGACGCCCATCACAAGCGCCAGGTGATGGGCCGCGAGGTGGTGGTCGCGATTACCGGCGGCAAGCTCGACTTCGGTCCGTGGGAACGGATCTTTTACGGCGAGTTCGACGGCGGGCGCCCCAAGCGGGTGCTGATCAAGATCATCGGCGAGTGACGCGCTGCGGTCGGGTATGGTTTGAACTCAATCCGAGCTAAAACCGATTCTGCGCCGGTTGAGCTCTGGGGGTGTCATCAGTTCGCGGATCGCGTCGAAGACGACCTTGAATTGCGCGTCGTACTTCTTTTCGAAGGCGTCGAGTTTCCGGGCGAGGTCGGCGTGAGAGGCGAGCATTTGGCGTAGTCGGACGAAAGCGCGCATGATCTCGATGTTGACCTGGATGGCGCGCTTGCTGTGAAGAACGCTTGAGAGCATCGCTACTCCCTCCTCGGTAAATGCGTAAGGAGCTGCGCGCCTGAGGCCGCCCCAACTTGAAGTCACAATCTGTGATTTCAAGCTGCTGAACTCCTCGCCATTAAGCTGAAACATGAAGTCGGCAGGGAAGCGTTCGATGTTTCGCTTGACGGCTTGAACAAGCGCGCGCGGCTCGACGCTGTAAAGGTCCGCGAGATCGGGGCTGAGCATCACTTTTTGGCGGCGCAGAAGGAAGATGCGCCGTTCGATTCGATTCGCGAGGAGAGTCGGTCTGGCTTTCATTTGCGCGCTGCCTAGCTCGAAAATGATATGCGCGAATCAGTCCTGCTGCGTCAGGCGGCTGCCGTTCTGCCGGACTTGGGTCGGCGGCGAGGTCCTTCAACCTGACTAACGAGCGCACGAATCAGACGGGAATGTCTTACAGCCTTTTCAGCGTTCTGCTCTGGAGGCGTAGGGGATTCGGGAGTGATCTTCCTCGGCTTCGCTTCTCCGTCGGTCATCAAGAGCCTCGGGTCTCAGGGGGTTTGCTTCCGATGTGAAATTAAGCGCCAAAGTCATGCTCCGGCAGGCCTCTCGCAGGTCGCGGCCTATCTTCGCCCCGTCATCCCATAGAGCAGCCGAGTCGTTGCGCCAAAAAGTCTTGCGGCAAAGGGCCGTATGCGGAGTCCCCCAAATGTCGATACAATCCGAAACGGCAGACCAGAAGCTGGAACTAGTGAAGGAAAGAAGGAACTTTGTCGGCTTGGAATTCATAGCCTGAAGGGCCCCAACCCGCAGGACCGCACCAGCATTATAGTCATTAAGCCAGGCGACGAAACCCCTCACTCTGGTATGGTTTGACAAGCCGCACGCGAAAATGAACATTCATCCCGGGGGGCTCCGCCGCCCCGGCGCAAGGAGGATCGATCATGAGAAGGTGGATCAGACTGCCGCTGTCCGAGGGCACGAGCAACCGTCAGGCGCACGTCGACCTGCCCGCGGGCACCTACGAGCGCGAGCTCGGACGCGAGGGCTTTCTCGGCCCGTCCACCCAGATGCTGCACAAGCATCCTCCCACCAGCTGGACCAGTTGGGAAGGCCCGCTGCGGCCGCGCGCGTTCGATATGAACGCGCTCGGGATGCCCAGCGTCTCACCGTGGGAGGCGCCGTCGGTGCTCTACAACGACCATCTGCGCATCCGCTACTGGCGCAGCGACGGCAAGATGGATCACCTGGTGCGCAACGGCGACGGCGACGATATGATTTTCATCCACGAGGGCGCCGGCGATCTGTTCTGCGATTACGGCCATCTCGCCTTCCGCGACGGCGATTACCTGGTGATGCCGCGCGGGACCTGCTGGCGAATCGAGCCCAGCTCTCCGGTCTCGGCCCTGATGGTCGAGGCGACCAACGACGCCTACCAGCTGCCCGAAAAGGGCATCCTCGGCAACCAGGCGATCTTCGATCCCGGCGTGCTCGACGTGCCGCGAATCGACGCGGCCTTCAAGGCGCAGCAGACCGAGGACGAATGGAGCATCGTCGTCAAGAAGCGCAACCTGCTGAGCACGGTGACCTTCCCGTTCAATCCGCTGGACGCGGTGGGATGGCACGGCGAGATCGCGCCGGTGCGGCTCAACTGGCGGGATCTCCGGCCGATAGTCAGCGCCCGCTATCACATTCCGCCCTCGGCGCATGTGAATTTCGTGGCCGCGCGGTTCGTGGTCGGGACCTTCGCGCCGCGGCCGATCGAGTCCGATCCGGGCGCGCTCAAGGTGCCCTACTTTCACAACAACGACGACTACGACGAGATGATCTTCATCCATCGCGGCCAGATGTTCAGCCGCGACAACTTCGGACCCGGCATGGTGGGCTTCAACCCGAGCGGCTTCGCCCACGGTCCGCAGCCCAAGGCCTTCGCGATCGGGGCCAAGCGCGGGCGCGCCGAGACCGACGAGGTGGTGCTGTACGTCGACTCGCGCGACGCGATGCAGATCGCGGAACTGCCCGAGGGCGTCGAGGTGCCGAACTATATCGACTCGTGGCGGGAATACCCGCAGGCCTAGCCGCACGCGGCGCAATCTCAAGACCCAACGCCGGCGCTTTTACGGGGAGCCGGCGTTTCGCCGATTAGAGGATCGTTACCTTGGCTGAACAGAGCCGGCCACAGTTCCGCGTCCTGGTCGAGAAGGACGTGCCATCGAAAACCCGCGACGGACTCACGCTGCGCGCCGATATCTATCGTCCCGACAGCGACGGCCGCTTCCCTGTCCTGCTCTCGCGCCTGCCGTATGACAAGAACCTGCGCGCCCGCCCCGGCGATATCGATTACTTCGTCGAGCGCGGCTACGTCGTCATCATGCAGGACGTGCGCGGCCGCTTCGCCTCCGACGGCGACGAATACTATCCGCTCATCTGGGAGGGCCAGGACGGCTACGACGCGGTCGAATGGGCGGCGGCCCTGCCCTGGTCCAATGGCCGGGTCGGCACGATGGGCCAGTCTTATCTCGGCATCACGCAGTATCTGCTCGCCCCGACCCGCCCACCGCATCTGGTGACCTGCTTTCCGGTTTCATGCCCGGGCGATTTCCATCAGAACTTCGCCTATCACACCGGCGGGGCGCTGGAGCTCGGCTGGCGCGTCCCCAACATCATCTTCATGGCGCGCAACACGGCCGAGCGGATGGGCCGCCTGGACGCGATCGAGCCGGTCGAGCGCGAGCTGGCCGAGGTCAAGAACGTGCTCGCCCGTCCGCTGACGGACGCGGCCTATCGGCGGCTGCCGCTGATGTACTGGGCCGATGCGCTGCGGCCGGTCGCGCGCTATCTGACAGATTATCTGCGGCATCCCGAGGACGGTCCCTACTGGTGGTCGATGAACGTGACGCGCCAGGGCTACAACGTGAACGCGCCGATGTATCACGTCACATCGTGGTACGACTTCGTGCAGTGGGGCACGCTCGCGCAGTATCAGGCGGTGCGCGAGCAGGCGATGACGCCCGAGGCGCGCGCCAATCAGCGGCTATTGAGTGGGCCGTGGGCGCACATCTTTCCGTATACCGTGCCGACCGCGCGCGGCACCGGCGATATCGATTTCGGCCCGGCCGCCAAGATCGAGCTGCACGAAATTCAGCTCCGATGGTTCGATTACTGGCTCAAGGGGATGCGCAGCGGAGTCCTCGAGGAGGCGCCGGTCAGGATCTTCGTGATGGGCGAGAATGCCTGGCGCGACGAGCGAGAGTGGCCGCTGGCCCGCACGCGCTACACGCCGTGGTATCTCCACAGCGGCGGCGGCGCCAACAGCGCGCGCGGCGACGGCCGGCTCGGTCCGGCCGCACCCGCCGAGGAACCCGCCGACCGTTTCGTCTACGACCCGAATGATCCGGTGCCGACCTGCGGCGGCAATACCCTGATCATTTCGACCGGGGTGCAGGACCAGCGCCCGGTCGAAGCCCGGCGCGACGTGCTGGTCTACACCAGCGAGCCGCTTAGCGCGCCGCTCGTGGTAACCGGCCCGGTGGTCGTCAAGCTGTTTGCCGCGACCAGCGCGCCCGACACCGACTTCACCGCCAAGCTGGTCGACGTGCGGCCCGACGGCTATGCGCACAACCTTGCCGACGGGATTATCCGCGCCCGCTACCGGGAATCGACGATGCGGCCCGCGCCGCTCACGCCCGGCACGGTCTACGAATTCACCATCGACCTGTGGGCGACCAGCCACGTCTTCTTCGCGGGCCATCGGATTCGGCTCGACCTCGCCTCGAGCAACTTCCCGCGCTTCGATCGGAATCTGAACACCGGCGAGGATCAGGCGACCGGCACGCGCTGGCAGAGCGCCGAGCAGACTATCTTCCACGACGCGCGCCGGCCCTCGCATGTGATCCTGCCGATCATTCCGCGTTAACTTGGCGCCGCTCGTTTTCCCGGCGCTGGATGAGGTGAAAAATGAAATTCCTGCCAGCTCTAAGTGACTGATTGTCGGACAATTGTGCCGACAAGGCGCGAATCTTCACTTGAGATGGAACTCTCGCTTCTCCTCGGCACGCCATTGGCCGCCGACGCAAGGAATCGCGGAGTAAGTGAAGCTTTTGCTGTCTGACGACCATCGGTAAAAACCTACCGCACGCGATTCCAGGACTTGGTCCGGCAGACAGATGTCACTTCCTGAAATTGTAGCCTTGCAGTCATCCTGCCGGGTGGGATACGCGTTTGCGGGATCGATTGCGATCACGGCTAAGCCTCCTCGCTTATCGCCTGGCAAATAGGGATTATCACTTTGCCCTACCGCGTGCCGCCGATCAGGCGATAGGTGAAAAATGCCATCGGTGCAGAAATATCGATGGGAGCGAGTCTCGACGTTAACCACTTCCAGGCTCGTACAGCCCGTGCCGCAGTGCCACATGAAAGCAATCCAGTCGTTGTCCAGCCAGGCAACGATCCCGGTTCCTCCGGCTCCCGGCCACTTTTCGTCTCCGGGCGCGAGCAGGTCTATAGTCACCCCCGTTTTCACATCGCGTAGCCAGATCGTGTCGTGGTAGCCGTCCTTGGCTTTACCATCAGCAGCTACGTACCTGCCATCCGGCGAGGGCATACTACGCGCCGGTGGTGGCTGGGCGGCGCGCGCGCTACCGCTCCAGGGTTCAGCAGTGACCATAAGCGCCGCCAGCACGATCGCCGCTCGGATCCAGACGCCCTCTCGCATCTTCCCTCATTTCACCAAAGCAAGTTAATACTGGCACGCGCAATCGCCATGAGTCCTATGTACTTACCCGCCGGAGTGGTGTCACTCTCATTTGGCCACAGGCCGTCGAGACCGTATACAGTGATATCGGGGAACTGGGCGTAGCTGCTTTCAGCCATCGCCATCAGCGTGAGTAGGTTGAGGGTCGCCGGAGCGCGCGGCGCTGAAGAGGTGAAAAATGCAATTCGCGATCATGTTCGACACCCACGTCGATAAATGGGACCTGATTCGCTACGCCGAGGAGCTCGGCTACGACCGCGCCTACGTGCCGGACTCGCATCTAATCTGGTCCGACTGCTACGTCACGCTGGGGCTGGCCGCGGTCAACACCCGGCGCATCAAGATCGGCACCGGTATAGCGGCGCCGGGCACGCGGATCCCGCCGGTGACCGCGCATTCGATCGCCTCGATCAACCAGCTTGCGCCGGGCCGCGTTTTCCTCGGGATCGGATCGGGACACACCTCGATGCGCGTAATGGGACAGAACCCGGTCTCGATCGCCGAGATGCGCGAGCACGTGCGCGTGGTGCGCGGGCTGCTGCGCGGCGAAGAGGTCGATTATGATTATCGCGGCAAGACGCGGCCGATAACTTTCCTGCATCGCGACCGCCACTTCATCAATCTCGACGACCCGATTCCGATCTATATCGCGGCCAACGGACCGCGCGCGATCGAGCTTGCGGGCGAGGCCGGCGACGGCTGGATCACCACCACCGCGCAGCCGCACGAGGCGCGCGCCTACACCGCGCATCTGGCGGCCGGCGCCCGCAAGGCGGGCCGGACGCTGCCGAAGAATTTCCATCGGAGCTTCGTCACCAGCGCCTGCGTGCTCAGGCCGGGTGAGAAGCTCACCGACGAGCGCGTAATCAACGAGACCGGATCGCAGGTCACCTGCGTGCTCCATTTCCTGTACGAGATTTGGGCCTATCTCGGACGCAAGGACGAGATCGTCCCGCCCTACTTCGCCAACGTCTGGGAGGACTACGTCAAACGCGTCGAGAGCTACCCGGAGAAGACCCGCTTCCGGCACATCCACGACGGCCACTGCACCTTCATGCAGCCCGAGGAGCGGCGGTTCGTGACGCCCGAGGCGATCGCCGAGATCACGATCACCGGCGAACCGGATTACGTCGTGAATCGGATCCGTGCGATGGAGGCGGAAGGGATGACGGAGGTCACGCTGCTCCCGCCGGCCGATTATCAGCGCAAGGTATTCCGCGACTTCGCGGAACAGGTGATGCCGGCGTTTCGCTGAGATCGATCGCGGGCGCGGGCGCAGCCTTGGAAATGACTTGGCGAAAGGCTGCCCGGATTAATCGCTCCGCGTAGATCCTTCCGCACGGCTGGTCGCTCACCGGCCTCAGGATGACAGGAACAATGCCTTTGGTGTCATCCCGTCGGGCTACGGCCAGCCGACTCCGGCCGCCTTAACAGGCATCATCTCGATCTTGCCGCCGCGAACTTTCACTGAATCGCGAGGGTCGGGCGTCGAGGCGGTGACCACAAACAGGGTCTTGCGATCCGGCCCGCCGAGCATCACCGCGTACGGCGGCTGGCTCGGCTTGAAGCGTTCCAGCACCTGCCCACCCTCGCGCACGCGAAGCACCTCGCCGGTCTGGGGCGAGGCGAACCAGATTGCACCCTCGGCGTCCATCGAGATTCCATCCGGCGTCGCCTCCCCGACCTGCGCCCATACGCGCCGATCGGTGAGCGAGCCATCAGGTTGAATCTTGAACGCGGTCAGGCGATTGGCAAACGATTCGCCGACGATCAGCGTCGCGCCGTCGGGCGTGATCACGGTGCCGTTGGGAAAGATCAGATCGCGGGCGACGACTCGCGCCTGGCCGTCAGCTTCGACCAGGATGAGTTCGGCGGGTTTCGGCGCCTCGCCGCCCATCAGATCGAAGCCGAAGTTCCCGATGTACGCGCGTCCGTGCCGATCGACGACCATGTCATTGCACCAGAATGACGCGAGCTCGCTCAGGTCGGCGACGGTCTTGAGGCCGTCCGGATCGAGCCGCAGCAGCCTGCGATCATGCATCGAGACCACCAGCAGGCGGCCATCAGGGGTCCATCCCAGCCCCGACGGCCAGTTGGGGACCTCGCATACCACGGTGGTCTTGCCCGAGAGATCGGCGCGGTAGACCCGTTGCGCGTGGAAGTCCGAGTACCAGAGCTGACCATCGTGCCAGCGCGGGCCCTCGCCGAAACACAATCCCTCGATAAGCGTCTTTAGCTGCTCCATGGCAGATCCCTCTCCTGATGCCGGATCAATTGATGCTGGATGAATGCTGACGAACTTTTAGCATATCGGCTGGTCATGTCACGGCCTTGTGTGCTACTCGCACGATCGCGGGTAGCGGGGGGACCCTGAGAGACTGCCCGATACAGACGCTTGGGAAAAGACGCCGGAATGCCGGAAAGCCCGGAAATTCAACGTGAGCTGCGCGCGCTGGGCCGCGCCGCGCGCATCTTGCATATGGAAGGTCATGGCGACCTGACGCTGGGGCACGTCTCGATGCGCGACCCGAACGGGCGCGGCCTCTGGATGAAGCGCTCGACGCTCGGACTCGAGGAGATCTCCGAGACTGACTTCGTGCTGATCGATTTCGACGGCAAGGTGCTGGGCGGCAACGGCCCGCGCCACGCCGAATGGCCGATTCATTCGGAAATCATGCTGGCCCGCCCCGAGGTCAATTTCGTCGGCCACACCCATGCCTTCTACGTCACGCTGATGTCGTGCATTGCCGAGGAGCTGCGCCCCTATACGCACTCCGGAATCTGGCTCGAAGGCGCTCCGCCGCGCTACACCGAGACCAGCGAGCTGATCACCACGCGGCAGATGGGAAGCGACTTGGCGCGCACGCTCGGCAACTCACGGACGGTGCTGATCCGCAATCATGGCTGCGCCTTCGCCGGGAAATCGTTCCAGGAGATGTGCCTCGGCGGCATCTTCCTGAACGAGGCCTGCCGCATCCACGTGTCGCTTGCCCAGATGGGCGTAAGGACGGTATGGCCGGATGACGGCGAGGTTAAGCGGAAACTCAAGTCGCTGCACAGCCCGGCCCAACTGGAATCGTACTGGCAGTATTACAGCCGCAAGCTCGATCGCCGCGAGTGATCGAAGAGCATAGCGCCAATTTCGGAGGTGAATCGCCATGGCAGTAAAACCCCCATCTATCGAGGATCTCTCCCGGATTTCCGACAGTTTCGGGATGCGCCTGTCGCGCGAACAGATCCAGGAGTTCAAGAAAATACTCGACCCGATGCTCGCCACCTACGACCGGCTGGACCAGCTCCAGGAGCCGACGCTGGAGGTCAAGTATCCCGATCGCAAGAACTGGAAGCCGACCGAGAAGGAGAATCCGCTCGGCGCCTGGTACTGGCGATGCGAGATCAAGGGCGCCTCCGATGGCCTGCTCAAGGGCAAGACGGTCGCGATAAAAGACAACGCCTGCGTGGCGGGAATTCCGTTGATGTGCGGGACGCGGCTGCTGGAGGGGTTCGTCCCCAAGGTCGATGCGACCATCGTTACGCGCATCCTCGATGCCGGCGGCACCATCCAGGGCAAATCGGTCTGCGAAAGCCTCTGCTTCTCCGGCAACAGCCATACCAGCGACAGCGGGATCGTGCGTAATCCGCACGACCTATCGCGTTCACCCGGCGGCTCGTCGACCGGCAGCGGCGCGCTGGTCGCCTCCGGCGCGGTCGACGTGGCGATCGGCGCCGACCAGGCCGGCTCGATTCGCATCCCGTGCGCATGGTCGGGGATCTACGGCCTCAAGCCCAGCTACGGACTGGTGCCTTACACCGGCATTGGGCCGATGGAGCTGACTATCGACCATACCGGCCCGATGGCGCGCAGCGCGCGCGACACCGCCCTGCTGCTCGAGGCGATCGCGGGTCCCGACGGCCTCGACCCGCGCCAGCGCGCGGGCCTGGCGCCGCAGAAATACAGTGCGGCGCTGACCGGCGATATCAAGGGCCTGCGCCTGGGCGTGGTCAAGGAAGGCTTTGGCCTGACCGAGCCGATCCGCTCCCAGAAGGACGTCGACGACGCGGTCCGCGAAGCCGCGCATGCGCTCGCGAAGTGCGGCGCTCAGGTCAAGGAAATCTCCGTCCCGATGCATCCGGACGGTTTCCATATCTGGTCCGGCATCGCCTGCGAGGGCATCCTAGCCTTCATGATCGAGGGCGGCGGCGCCGGCCGGCATTGGAAGGGCTTCTATCCGACCGAGATGATCGAAACCTTTTCACGCGCCATCTCCGCCCATGCCGATTATCTGTCCGACAGCACCAAGACCTTCGCCCTGGTCGGCCGCTATGTCAGGGAGCAGTATCACAACCGCTATTATGCCAAGGCCCAGAATCTGAGCCGGGCGTTGCTGGCCGCGTACAACAACGCGCTCAAGGATTGCGACATCCTCGTGATGCCGACCGTGCCGATCAAGGCGGCCAAGATTCCGCCCAAGAACTGCACGCTCGCCGAGTCGGTGCAGGCCGCGATCGAAGCGATCCCGAACACCTGTCCGTTCAACGCGGTGGGCCTGCCGGGACTCAACGTTCCGTGCGCGGTGTCCGAGGGCTTGCCGGTCGGGATGATGTTCGTCGGGCGGATGGGGGAAGA
>JBGPMT010000035.1:0-14759 GCA_041487135.1 Binataceae bacterium (SeqCode)
CCGACGGCCGTCTCTACTACATCCGCTATCCCTTCGCCGATGGCTCGGGTTCGATAACCGTCGCGACCACGCGCCCCGAGACGATGCTCGGCGACACGGCGGTCGCGGTGAATCCCGCCGACCAGCGCTACGCGTCGATGGTCGGCAAGCAGGTTCGGCTGCCGCTGCTCGGACGCGAGATTCCGCTCATCGCCGACGATGCCGTCGATCGCGAGTTCGGCACCGGCGCGCTCAAGATAACTCCGGCGCACGATCCGGCGGACTTCGAAATCGGCCGCCGGCACGGTCTGGCGCCGATCGCCGTGATGGACGAGCATGCACGGATGAACGAGCAGGCGGGTGCCTATCGCGGGCTCACCCGCGAAGTGTGCCGCAAGCGGGTGATCGAGGATCTCGAAGGCGAGGGATTGCTCGAAAAGATCGAGCCGCATCCTCATGCGATCGGCATCTGCTCGCGATGCGAGACGGTGGTCGAGCCGATGCTGTCGCCGCAGTGGTACGTGCGGATCAAACCCCTGGCCGAGCCCGCGATCGCGGCGGTGCGCGACGGACGCACGACGTTCCATCCGCGCTTTTGGGAGAACACCTATTTCGGCTGGATGGAGAACGTGCACGACTGGTGCATCTCGCGCCAGCTATGGTGGGGTCATCGGATTCCGGCCTACTGGTGTGTGAAATGCGAGCCTCCAGAGCCGATCGTCGCCGCGGCGCCGCCCGAGAAATGTCCCCGATGCGGCGGCGCGCTGCGCCAGGACCAAGACGTCCTCGACACCTGGTTCAGCTCGGCGCTGTGGCCGTTCTCGACCCTGGGATGGCCGGAGGAGACCCCGGACCTCAAGACCTATTATCCGACCAGCCTGCTGATCACCGGCTTCGACATTATCTTCTTCTGGGTCGCGCGGATGATGATGATGGGTTTGCGCTTCATGAACGACGTACCGTTCCGCGACGTCTATATCACGCCGCTGGTGCGCGACCAGTTCGGCAAGAAGATGACCAAGTCGCGCGGCAACGTCGTCGATCCGCTGGACATCATCGAGCGCTACGGCACCGACGCGGTGCGCTTCACGCTCGCGCAACTGGCGGTGCAGGGACGCGACCTGATCCTCTCGGACGAGCGGCTGGCCGCCTCGCGCGCGTTCACCAACAAGATCTGGAACGCGGCGCGCTTCGCGATGCTCAACCTCGAGGGCGCTCCGCAGCCGGTGCCGCCAACCGACATCAGCAAGCTGCGCCTTGCCGAGCGCTGGATTCTCGACCGGCTCGACAGCGCCATCCGCGACGTCACGCGGGCCATCGATGAGTACGAGTTCAACCTCGCGGCGCTGAGAATCTATCAGTTCATCTGGCACGAGTTCTGTGACTGGTATATCGAGCTGGCCAAGGAGCCGCTGAAGGCCGGCGGCGAGGCGCAGGCGGCGGCGCGCTGGGTGCTGGTGCGATGCCTCGATCGGCTGCTGCGGCTGCTGCATCCGTTCATGCCGTTCATCTCCGAGGAGATCTGGCAAGTGCTGCGGCCGTACATCGCGGAGCCCGATCTGAGCCCGCATCTGGCGATCGCCCGGTTCCCTGAACCTGCCGAAAGGCCGTGGCTCTCAGAGGACGAAGCGCGCGCGATGGACCGTTGCATCGAGGTAACGGGCGCGATCAACTCGATGCGCGCCCTGGTTGGCTATCATCCGGGTCAGGGCGCAAGAGCCTTCCTGGCATCGGCAAAGGAACTGCGCGAGGCGAGCGTCGGGGAAGAGGCCGGCCTGTCCAGCGAGGTCGCGATCTGGGGCAGGTATGCTTCAATTCTCGCCAGGCTGAGCGCGCTACAGATTCTGCCGCCGGACACCGAACCTCCGAAACAGGCGGTCTCCTGGCCTTTGCGCTGGTGCAGAATTTTGTTGGAATTTCCGGCGGGGTTCGATCCCCAGCAGGCATTACCCGCGCTGCAAAAAAAGTATTTCGAGACGAAAGGCCATTTGGATCGCCATGTGGAACGTCTTAACAATCCTGAATTTCGAGCCAAGGCGGACAAGGACACGTTGGCAGAGACAGAAGACAAAAGCCGGGAACTCGCCGATAAGATGACCCATCTCCAGGCACAACTTGAGACTTTGAAAGAGGCGATCGCGTAACCGTGGAAATCCTTCGACAACTCGATCTCACCGATATCCTGCGCCGCGCGCTGGCCGAAGATATCGGCCATGGCGACATCAGCACCGCCGCGACCGTCGCTCCCGGACAACCCGGACGCGCGAAGATCGTCGCCAAGGAGGAACGGCTGGTGTTCTGCGGCGGACCCCTGATCGAGAAGCTCTTTTCGATCGCGGGGGCGGAGCCGAAAATCGAATTTCTCGCGCCCGAGGGCTCGGAACTGACGCGCGGTCAGGCGGCGGCCGAGGTCGAGGGACTGCTCGCCGGACTGCTGATTGCCGAACGCACCGCGCTCAATTTTCTGCAACTGCTCTCCGGCATCGCGACCGTCACGCGCCAGTACGTCGAGGCGATCGCCGGCAGCCGCGCCCGTATAATCGATACGCGCAAAACCCATCCGGGTTTGCGTGAACTGGAAAAATACGCGGTGCGCGTGGGCGGTGGCTTCAACCATCGCTTCGGCCTCGACGGCGGTGTGCTGATCAAGGACAACCACATCGCCGCGGCCGGCTCGATCGGCAAGGCGGTCGAACGCGCGCGCCATCTAGCGCCCCATACGGTGAAAATCCAGGTCGAATGCGAAACCCTGGAGCAGGTGGAAGAAGCGCTCAAAGCGGGCGTGACGGTGATCCTGCTGGACAACATGCCGATCGAGAAGATGCGCCGCGCGCGACAGATGGCCGGGCCGGCGGTGCAGCTCGAGGCCTCGGGCGGAATCACGCTCAAGAAGGTGCGTGAGATCGCCCAGACCGGCGTCGACCTGATTTCCGTCGGCGCGTTGACCCATTCGGTTCGCGCCGTCGATCTCAGCATGCGGATACAGACCCCCTGACCATTAGCCGCGGAGCGTGCGCTTCACCGATGCCAGAAAATCCGTACCAGGCGATAGAGCGGGGCGGTCCCGGTGAAATCGGCTGGCGGATTCACTACTTCGAGACCATAGGCTCGACCCAGGAGCAGGCGGCCGAACTCGCGGCCCACGGCGCCTCGCACGGCACGGTCGTGATCGCGGAGCATCAGAGCGCCGGGCGCGGCCGAATGAATCGCCGCTGGCACTCGCCGCCCGGCGTCAATCTCTATATCAGCGTTATTCTGCGTCCACGGATGGTGCCCGAGGCGCTGCCACAGTTGAGTCTGGTAGCCGGCCTCGCGCTCGCCGAGGCGGTCGAGACCGTGGCGCCGGGTATAGTCGGGCTCAAGTGGCCTAACGATCTCTGGCTGGGCAGGAAGAAGGCTGGTGGGATTATCGCCGAGACGGTCGCGGAGCGAGGCCGGATCGCTGCCGTAATCCTGGGGATCGGCATCAATGTGAATCTTGCAAGCGATGACCTGCCCGCCGAACTGCGTGCGACCGCCACGTCGATTCGGGCCGCAACCGGCGTGAAATGCGACCGGATCGCACTGGCGTCTGCGCTTTTTTCCCGGCTTAACAATCGCTATATGGAGGCGGAGAGCCTCGGTTTCGGCCCAATCCGGCCGTTATGGGAAAATTACTCAGCGTTGACCGGGGCCACGGTGACGGTCGTGAGCGGGGCGGGACGGCAGAGCGGGGTGGTCAGGGGAATCGACCCGGAGGGCGCGCTCCTCATCGAGGACCGAGGCGAGCTCCGGCGGATTGTAGCGGGTGACGTGAGATTGGAACGGGCGTACCATTAAATTTCGCAGTGACGATGGACAGAGGTAATCCCTTATGGCTGTCGAGGAAATCGGACGCTTGAGAACCATCGCGATCGTCGGCCAGGGCGGTGCTGGCAAGACCCAGACCGCCGAGGCAATCCTGTTCACGGCCGGCGCGACGACCAGGCTGGGACGCCCCGATGATGGCACGGCGCTGATGGATTTCGAACCGGAGGAGCTCAGCCGCCATATCTCGATCAGCTCGTCGTTTCATCATCTGAACTGGAAAAAAGTCGAAGTGATCCTGGCCAACACGCCGGGTTACAGCGCCTTTCTGCCCGACACCTTCAATACGCTGCATGCGGTTGACGCGGCGGTTTTCGTCGCCACCCCCGGCGGCGACCTTAAGGTTGAGTCGGAGAAGATCTGGGAACAGATCGAGGAGCTCGGATTACCGCACATCGCGTTCGTACCGCGGCTCGACAAGGAGCGCACCAGTTTTGCGGCCGCGATGGCGGACCTCGAGAAGACCCTCAATGCGCATCCGATCGCGATCACGCTGCCGCTCGGCGAGGAGACCGCCTTCAACGGCGTGATCGACGTACTGGCGATGAAAGCGCTGGTCTATGCCGACGGCTCCGGCAAACCGAAGGAAGAAGAGCTCACCGGCGACGCGAAGCAGCGTGCGGAGGAGGCTCGCACCAAGCTCTGTGAGGCGGTCGCCGAAACCGACGATGCCTTGCTCGAAAAATACCTCGATAAGGGGACGCTCGCGGACGACGAGCTGCGCCTGGCTTTGCGCGCCGCCGTGCTGGCCGGCAAGCTGACGCCGGTCCTATGCGGGTCGGGCGTCAAGAACATCGGCATCGGGCCGCTGCTCGACGCGATTGTCACGCTGTTGCCGGCGCCCAGCGATCGGCCGCCGGTCAAAGGCCACGCGGCGACCAACGGCGAGGGGATCGAGCGCAAAGCGGATCCCAATGCGCCTTTCTGCGCCTATGTCTTCAAGACCGTTATCGATCCCTTTGTCGGCAAGCTCTCGATTTTTCGCGTGATCTCCGGCAAGGCCGCCAGCGATGCGACCGTGCTGAACGCGACCCATCAGACCCGCGAGCGGCTGGGCCAGTTGCTGCGCCTGGAGGGCAAGAAGCAGGCGCCGCTCCCGGTCGCGTTGCCGGGCGAGATCGCGGCGGTCGCCAAGCTCAAGGATACGATCACCGGCGACACGCTGTGCGACGAGAAGGCGGCGCTGATCCTGCCGCCACTCAAGAAGCCGGCGCCCGTAATCTCCTTTGCGATCCGACCGCGCAGCCGCGCCGACGAGGAGAAGGCCTCGACCGCGCTGCACCGGCTGATCGAGGAGGACCCCGCGCTGGAAACGCATCGCGATCCTCAGACTCACGAGATCATCCTCTCGGGCACGGGCCAGATGCATATCGAGACCACGGTCGAAAAGCTCAAGCGCAAGTTCAATGTCGAGGTCGACCTGCAGGCGCCCAAGGTTCCGTACAAGGAAACCATCAAGGGGCGCGCCGAGGCGCAGGGCAAGTACAAGCGCCAGTCCGGCGGCCGCGGCCAGTACGGCGATTGCTGGCTGAAGGTCGAACCGCTGCCGCGCGGCGGCGGATTCGAGTTCGCCGACGAGGTCGTGGGCGGCTCGATCCCGCGCCAGTTCATCCCGTCGATCGAAAAGGGGCTGCGCAACACCCTCAACGAGGGTTTTCTGGCCGGTTGCCCGACGGTTGACGTAAAGGCGACGGTCTTCGACGGCAGCTATCACGACGTCGACTCCTCGGACATGGCGTTCCAGATCGCGGCCTCGATGGGACTCAAGGCGGCGTTGGAGAAGGCCAAGCCGATCCTCTTGGAGCCTGTGATGGCGCTCGAGGTGAGCTGTCCGGAAGAATCCATGGGCGACGTCATTGGCGATCTCAACTCGCGGCGCGGCAAGGTGCTCGGGGTGGATCGCAAGGGACAAAGCCAGGTGATAAAGGCGCTGGTCCCGATGTCGGAAGTCCTGAAATATGCCCCGGACCTGCGCTCGATGACCTCGGGGCGCGGCTCGTTCGAGTCGGTATACTCACATTACGAGGAAGTGCCCCCGCATATCGCCGAGAAAATCATCAAGGAGGCCAAAGAGGCGCGGGAGGCGGCCAAGGAACGCGCCCACGCCTGAACGGGATCAATCGCCCCGCCGGCACTGGAGGAATCCGCACGTCCAAGACGAACCATGCCGTAGACGCACCGCATCGGGCCCGCTCCCGCTCCAAGCGGGGCGGCAGGATGCCAGGTAAGATCTGAGTATGGCGGCGGTTGCCAAATTCCTGGTCGCGGCCGGGCTGGCGATGGCCTTGCTCGGCGTCATCCTGTGGGGGTTGTCGTACATTCCCGGAATCGGTCGTCTGCCGGGTGATATCTATATCCGGCGCGGCAATTTCGTCTTCTACATTCCCCTGATGACCTCGATCATCCTGAGCATCGTACTCACGATCCTGCTGTCGCTTCTGAGGCGCTGACGGCGTGAGTGACAACAGCGACGGCAAGCTCGGCCCGATCCAACGCGAGGCTGAACTGAAGCGTCGCCGGCGCGAGTTAGTTGCGGTCGGCGTCACGATCGTCACATTGCTGGCCTTTGTTCTGGCGCAGACCCATCTTCCGCCGCTGACCCGGCATACGTCGCTGGTCTCGAACCTGGTCGTAATTCTGCTGTTCGACCTGAGTTTTCTGTTGCTTGGTCTGTTGTTCTTCCTGGTCGGAAGGAATCTGGCCAAGGCGGTTTTCGAGCGGCGCCGCGGGCTTATCGGTTCGCGCCTCCAGTTTCGGCTGGTCTTCGGGTTTGTCGCGGTCGCCCTGGTGCCGACCCTGTTCCTGCTCTATGTGGCGGGAGTGTTTCTGCATGCCAACGTCGATAGCTGGTTCAATCCCGAGTACGAGCAGGTGCTCGAGGATTCGCTGGAAATCGCCAAGGTTTACTATCTGAATTCCGCGAACAACGCGGCGCGATTCGCGCGCGTGCTCGCCCAGCAGATCGCGGCCCGCCAACTGCTGCAGCCCAAGCACCGCGCCGAGCTCAAGCAATTCGTCACCCAGCGGCAGCAAGAGTACAGCCTCGGCACGATTGAAGTGTTTTCGCGCAAGCGGCGCCTGCTCGTCCTGGCGCTCAGTCCGCGCATGCCGACCGGGATCGGCGTATCGCCGTACTCGGCGATGCTTACCAGTACGCTGGCGGGCCACGCGATGACCCGTACGGATCGGTTCGGCAGGGCCGACGTGATTCGCGGCAGCGCGCCGATCTTCGCCTCGCCCGATTCTGACCTGGTGGAAGGGGCGGTGGTGGTCGATTACTACCTGCCCAAGAGCCTCGCCGAGCGCGCCGCCGGAATTTCGCGAACCTTCGAGGATTACTTTCAATTACGCATCCTCCATCAGCCGATTTTCCATAGCTACGTGCTCGCCCTGATCCTGATCGGACTGGTGGTCGTGATGCTTGCCAGTTGGTTCGGGCTCTATCTCGCGCGCGGTATCACTGGTCCGATACGGCTGCTGGCCGAGGGTACGCACGCCATCGCGGCGGGCCATCTCAACTATCGCATCCCGCAGGTGGGCGACGACGAGATCGGGCATCTGGTCGCATCGTTTAACCAGATGACCGCCGATATTCGCTCCTCCCGCGCCGAACTCGAGCATCGGCGCCGCTACATCGAAACCCTGCTGCGCAATGTCTCCGCAGGCGTGGTGGGGCTCGACCCCGATGGCCGGGTGACGACGATTAATCCGTGCGCGGCGCGGATGCTTGGCCTGCGGGCCACCGAAACCACCGGCCGGCCGTACGCGGCCGCATTTCCACCCGCCCTGGCCCGTGCGCTCGATGAGATCTTCGCGGGGCAGCCGCGCCCCCGGGAGGTACGCGCATCAATCACGCTCGATGACGAGGGCGGCGATACGGAGCTGATGATGACGGCCAGCACGCTCGGCGTTGACGCCGACGACGGATCGAGCGCCGACGGCGATCTCGGCACGGTGTTGTTCTTGGAAGACGTGAGCCAGATCGCCAAGGTTGAGCGGATGGAAGCGTGGCGCGAAGTGGCGCGCCGGATCGCACATGAAATCAAAAACCCGCTGACGCCCATCCAGCTCTCGGCCGAACGCCTGCGCCGCCAGCTCGCGCCGCGCTCCGAGGAGGACGCCGCGCTGCTCGAGGAATGCACGCGCGCGATTACCGGCGAGGTCGAGGACCTAAAGCGGCTGGTCAACGAATTTTCGGCCTTCGCGCGCATGCCCCATCTGAATCCCGTGCCGGGCTACCTGAATCCGCTCGCCGAGGAGACCTTGGAACATTTTCGCGTCGCCAATCCCGGTGTCGACTTCGAGCTCGACCTCGCTCCATCGCTGCCGATGATCGCGATCGACCGGGAGGCGCTGAGACGCGCGCTCTTCAACCTGCTCGACAATGCAGTCGCCGCCGCCATCAGCGCCAACCATAATGGCGAACGGCCGCGCATCGGTTTACACACCCGGCTAGACGCGGACAGTGGCGTTGTAACGCTCGAAGTGGTCGACAACGGCCTGGGGATCGAGCCGCGGCTGCGCACGCGGATCTTCGAACCTTATTTTTCGACCAAGAAGGGCGGCACCGGGCTCGGCCTCGCGATCGTCTCCACGATCATCACCGACCACCACGGCTTTGTCCGCGTGCGCGACAACCCGCCGCGCGGATGTAGATTCATCCTCGAGTTTCCGGTAAAGGAGCAGCAACTTGCGAAACTTCCGGGC
The DNA here is from genome assembly GCA_041487135.1 of Binataceae bacterium (SeqCode). Lineage (GTDB taxonomy): Bacteria > Desulfobacterota > Binatia > Binatales > Binataceae > JAJPIG01. The sequence goes on from JBGPMT010000035.1 coordinate 8,533, forward strand.
TGAAGTATTGCTTCCTGGCGTTTCGCGCAATCGGAGCAGGACGTGAACGGGACCGTCTTGGTGGTGGATGATGAGGAGCGGATTCGGTCGTCGCTGCGGGGAATTCTGCGCGACGAGGGGTTTCGCGTGCTCGATACCGGCGATGCCCCGGGCGTGCTCGAGATCATTGGCCGCGAAAATCCTGAGCTCGTGCTGCTGGACGTCTGGATGCCCGAGCTCGACGGCATCGAGCTGCTCAGACAGATCAAGGCGCACCGTCCCGCGACCCGCGTCATCATGATTTCGGGCCATGCGAACATCCAGAACGCGGTGGCCGCGACCAAGCTGGGGGCCGAAGACTTCATCGAGAAGCCGTTTTCCGTGAGCGGCCTGCTGGCCGCGATCACGCGTGTGATGGGCACCGAGAGGGGCGGCACGGGCAGTTCCGAGCGCTTGGTGAAATCAGAACCTGGAAACGGGCACCCGCAGCCGGCAGCCGCGATGAAAAGCTCGCAGCGCACGATCGCGCGGTCGATCGTGATGGCGGGACAGGGGCTCCATTCCGGGCTCAAGACCGGCGTGATTCTTCATCCGGCGCCGGTCGCTTCGGGAATCGTCTTCTCCTCGCTCGCCGACCAGTCGGCGATCGCGGCCCGGCTGGAAAATGTCAGCGACACCGGCTACAACACCACGCTTAGTTCCGAAGGCCACTCGGTAAGGACCGTCGAGCATCTGCTGTCCGCTCTGCACGCCTTTGGAATCACCAATCTGTTGGTCAAGACCGAGGACGAGATCCCGGCGCTCGACGGCTCGGCGCTCGAGTTCTGCCGCCAGCTGATCGAGGCCGGAATCGAAGAGCAACCCGCGGCCGTCGAGCCGATCAGGATACGCCACACCATCGTGGTCGGAGACGAGAGCCGTGGAGGCGAGTGGATCCGGATTTCTCCGGCGGCGAAACCGACGGTCGATTACACGCTCGATTATCCGGCCCCGATCGGCCGGCAGCAGGTCCATTTCGAGCTGAGCTCGCCGGAGGCCTACATGCGCGAGATCGCGCCGGCGCGGACCTTCGGCTTCGTGCGCGAGTTCCGCAAACTCGCCGAGATGGGGCTTGCGCGCGGCGGCCGGCTCGACAACGTCATCCTGCTCGACGACCAGCGGATCGTGAATACCACGCTGCGTTTCGCCGACGAGTTTGCGCGTCACAAGGTGCTCGACCTGATAGGCGACCTCTACCTGCTCGGCCGCCCGATCGTCGGCCACGTCCACGCACATCGTACCGGCCATTCCGACAATCTTGCCCTGCTGCGTGCGATTCGCGATTCGCTTTGATCACGGCATGGAGCTGGCGGGAAAAGTAGCGCTCATCACCGGTGCCGGCCGCCGGGTCGGCAGGGCGATCGCGCTGGCGCTCGCAGAGCGCGGCACCGCGGTTGCGGCGCATTATCGGACCTCGCGCGCGGAAGCCGAGAGCCTCGCGGCAGAGATTGTGCGCGGTGGCGGCAAGGCGCAGGTGTTCGGCGCGAACCTGGAGAACGTCGGCGAGATCGAATCGATGGTCAGCGCGGCGCTTCAGACTTTCGGCCGCATCGACGTCCTGGTCAACTCCGCCTCGGTCTTCTACCGCAAGCCGCTCGAGCAAGTGACCGAGCGGGACTGGGATTTGAATCTCGACGTCAACCTGAAGGCGCCATTTTTCGCCGCCAAGTTCGCAGGCGCCGCGATGCGCCGGCAGGGGGCCGGCAAGATCGTGAATATCGGTGATTGGGCCGCCATCCGGCCCTACAAGAATTATCTGCCCTATACGGTCGCCAAGAGCGGGCTGATTGGGCTCACGCGGGCGCTGGCCAAGGCGTTGGCGCCCGAAGTGCAGGTCAACTGCGTGGCGCTCGGTCCCGTGATGCCACCGGAGGACTACACGGCCGAGGAGATCGAGAAGCTGCGCATGGGGACGCTCACCAAGACCCTCGGCTCGCCGCGGGATGTCGCGCAGGCGGTGCTGTTCTTGTGCGAGGGCACCGATTTCGCGACCGGTTCGACGCTGATGCTCGACGGCGGCCGCCTGCTCGGCTGACGCTCTTGCGTAAATCTCAAAGGAAGTCAGGCACCGCCGTCTACCGGATATCCCCGGTCCGATCGCGAATTGCCGTGCTGGCAAGCGGCGGGCTCGATAGCTCGATCCTGCTGGCGGAACTGGCCAGACCGGGGCGGGAAGTCTTTCCGGTTTATGTGCGCGCCGGACTCCGGTGGGAAGCACAGGAAATCGCGGCACTCAGACGCTTTATCCGCGCCCTCGCCGCGCCGCGCGTGCAGCCAATAAGCGAACTTCGAGTGCCGATGGATGACGTGGCGCCAAAGCACTGGAGCGTCACCGGACGCGGCGTCCCGGGCTACGAAGCTCCGTTCTCGTCGAACTACATCATCGGCCGCAATCTCACTTTGATCGCTAAAGCCGCGGTGTTCTGCGCGTATCATCGGATCGGTGAACTCGCGATGGCGCCGCTTCAGGCAAATCCGTTTCCCGACGCTCGCCCGGAATTTTTTCGCGCGCTGGCCGGCGCGATCGCCCTGGGCGTCGGCCTGCGCCTTCGAATTCGCACACCATTTCTCGCCATGACCAAGGCGCAACTGATTCGGCGCGCCCGCGATCTGCCGCTTCAACTGACGCTCTCATGCGCGCGGCCCCGAGGATTGCTCCATTGCGGCCTATGCACCAAGTGCGCGGAGCGGATCGAGGCCTTCCGTCAGGCTAGGGTTCCCGATCCCACCCGCTATGCGCACAAACCGCGCTGACTGATTACCCAACCGGAAGCGGCGCCGGCTCGTATTCCGTCACGCACGGCGGGCCAGGCGCGAAGAAGTGCGCCGCGAACCGCTCGCTCGCGCCCAGAAAGATCATGCTCGACGAACGCGTGCCGTAGCCGTCGAGATGGAGACAAATCGCGTTAGGGGCTGCCGATCGTGAATCGAGCTGGGTCGCATGATCGGCCAGCAGTTGATGCAGGCGCCCGCGCTGCTCGAGCGGATCGGCGGCGAACTCACGGTCCCTGGCGAGGGCCGCAAAGTGATCGTAAGCGCGGCTGATCTTCGGGCACTCGAAATCGTCGACATCGAGATTGGTCAGCAGATGCAACCCCGGCGCGAGGCGCGCCGTCTCGATAAGGTCACCTCGGTTGTAGGCCACCAGCGCCTCGCTGCGAGAGACCGTCAGCAGGTTGAACGGGTTGTAAGCGCTGCCATCCTGGCGCCTGACGAAGTCCAGCGCGTCGCGTGCCGTCAGACAGCACAGCGCCTCGAGGCATAGCAGGCCCCGCGATCGGCGGGCCGGATCGGCGCCGCCCTGCGTGCGGCGATTCAGCAGTCCGGCAATCACACCGTACTGGTTAATCCCGAGCCAGGTGCCGCCCGCCTTCAGGTCCTTGCCCCCTATCACCCGCGGCTTCTCCGCCAGTATTTCCGGTGAAGTCGCTGGCCGGGACAGGTATTCATCGCGATTCGCGACGATCACCACCGGGTAATCGCGAAACACCTGAAAATAGATCGCCAGCGTGCACATCCAATTTAGGTTGGCAGCGCGGCCACGCCCGACACAAGAGCCTCGCGTGGCGCTTCCTGCTAGTCTTTATCTTGTGAGTCCTGATCGGTCCTACGATGTCATCCTGATCGGAGGAGGGGTGGTTGGGAGCTCGGTTGCGATGGGTCTTGCCGAGCGCGGGCTCAAACCGCTGGTCGTCGATCTCGACTTGAGCGGGCGCCTCAGTTCCAGCGAGAAGAACGCCGGCGGTGTGCGCGCGACCTGGTGGCAGCCGGTCAATATCCGGCTCTGCCGAGAATCGATCCGCTATTACGAGGGGATCGCCGCCGAGATCGGCTTTCGCCAGCGCGGCTACCTGTGGCTCTATGACGACCAGACCTGGCCGCAGGCGCTCGAGCATCTGCCGCTTCAACGCGAACTCGGCCATCCGATCGAAGCTCTGACCGCTATCGAGGTGAACCGCCGCATGCCCGAGATCGATCGCCTCGACGGAATCGCCGGGGCAACCTTTTCGCCCCGTGACGGGCTGGTGAACTCGAACCTGCTGAAGGAGCACTATCGCCGGCGCTCGCGCGAGCTTGGCGCGGAGTATCTCGATCGCACCTTCGTAATCGCAATTGATCGTGGCAGCGACGCAGTCCGCCTGCAGTGCTGGCGGGCCGACCAGCCGATTCCCGACGAGGTCCTGGTACGGCTGCTGACGCAGGACGGGCCAGGCGAGGCCGAGACCGGTCATCTGATCGAATTGCGCGCCAAGGCGATCGCGATTACCGGCGGTGCATGGTCCCCCAACGCGCTCAGACTCGCCGGCCTTGAAAACTTGAGCCAACCGATTCGCCGCCAGGTCTGCCTGGTCGACAGCCGAACTATCGATCTTGCGCGCTACGGCATGATCGTCGATACCTCCGGCCTCTATTTTCACAACGAAGGACAACATATCCTGGCCGGCTACTCGCCTCCCGACGAGCCGCCCGGCTACCATTTCAATTACGACGGCGAGCAATTTTTCAAGGACGAGATCTGGCCGCGGCTGTACGCACGGATGAGCGCGTGCGAGCGCTTGCGGCACGTCACCGGATGGGCCGGGCTGTACGAGGTGAGTCCCGATCGCAGCGCGATCATCGGCGCGGCCGCGCCGCGCGTCTTCGAAGCGCATTCCTTCAGCGGACGGGGCGTGATGCAGTCCTATGGTGCGGGGCAGGCGCTGGCGGAGTTGATCGCGCTCGGGCATTTTGATCGCTTCGACGCCGACCCACTGAGCCGCCGCCGCTTTGCCGAGAACCGGCTGGTATGGGAAGAATTACATATCTGAGGGCAGCTCCTGTGCGGGCGCTCCGCGGAGGTTGATTCGGTTATTCTGAGGCCTCGGGCGATCGCGCGGCAGGTAGGCTAGGGAGGGCGGATGTTCTCATCGATTGAAGATGTGGTCGAACGCTTCGCGAATCAGAGATATATCGCGAGCCGCCGAATCGCGACCGTGGTCTATCTCGCGAGCCGGCTCCAGAAGCCGATCCTGGTCGAGGGACCCGCGGGAGTCGGCAAGACCGACCTCGCCAAGGTGCTGGCCGCCGCGCTCGGCCGTGAGCTCATCAGGCTACAGTGCTACGAGGGACTCGACGAGGCGAAGGCGCTTTATGAATGGGAGTACGCCAAGCAGCTGCTCTACACTCAGATTCTGAAGGACAAGATCAGCGAGGTGCTGTCGGGCAGCCACGGACTGGCGGAGGCGGTTGACAGAATCGCGCGCGAGGATGAGGTGTTCTTTTCCGAGCGGTTCATCCTGCCCCGCCCGCTGCTGCGCGCGATCACGAGCGATCGCCCGGTGGTGTTGCTGGTTGACGAAATCGACAAGGCCGACGCCGAGTTCGAGGCCTTCCTGCTCGAACTGCTCTCGGATTTCCAGGTCACCGTGCCTGAGATCGGTACGCTCAAGGCACGCAATATCCCATTGGTCGTGCTGACTTCGAACAACGCGCGCGAGATCTCGGACGCCCTCAAGCGCCGCTGCCTGCATCTCTATATCGACTTCCCCGGCCGCGACCAGGAGCTCGCGATTCTCAGGCTCAAGGCGCCCGAAGCCAGCGAGAAGCTTACCGAGGAAGTGGTCACGATGGTGCAATCGCTGCGCAAGATCGATCTCAAGAAGACCCCCGGAATCAGCGAAACCATCGACTGGATCAAGGCGCTCACGCTGCTTAACCTCGAGACCCTCGATAATCAACTGGCCAGCGAGACGCTCGATACGATCGTCAAGTACGAGGGCGATGTCCGCAAGGCGCAGGACGAATTGAAAAACTACGTGCGGCGGGTGCGCGCGCGCCGCCCGGCGGATTCGGGCAGCGACAAGGATCTTCTCAACTGAGCTTGCGCAGGCCGCCGCCGGATGAATCACAAGTTGATCGAATTCTCGAACCTGATGCGCGACAACGGCGTCAGGGTCTCGACCGCTGAATTGCTGGATGCGGTGGCGGCGGCGAGCCTGACCGGGCTCGGCGAGCGCGAGAGTTTTCGCGCCGCGCTGCGCGCCACGATGGTTAAGCGGCCGGGCGATCTGCCGGTCTTCGAGCAGCTCTTCGATATCTATTTTTCGGGCCTCGGCGAAATCATCAAGCAGGCGGGCGAAGCGGTCCGGAACGAGATGGCGATGTCGGACGGCGAGTTCCAGGAGTTCCTCGAGCAGGTACGGAAGTTCCTGGAAGAGCAGGGTGGCAAG
>JBGPMT010000036.1:0-14509 GCA_041487135.1 Binataceae bacterium (SeqCode)
CGAAGTCTTCATGGGCACGCTCGACGTCGAGCGCCAGGCGCTCAACGTTTTCCGGATGAAGCTGCTGGGCGCCAAGGTCACGCCGGTCGACTCCGGCAGCCGGAGTCTGAAGGACGCGCTGAACGAGGCGCTGCGCGACTGGATCGCGACCGTCCGCAGTACTTACTACCTGATCGGCACCGCCGCGGGACCGCATCCTTATCCCTGGATCGTGCGCGAGTTTCAGACCGTGATCGGACGTGAGACGCGCCGGCAGATTCTCGCGGCGGAGGGGCGTCTGCCGGATGTGCTGGTGGCGTGCGTCAATGGCGGCTCCAACGCGATCGGGCTTTTTTATCCATTTATCAAGGATGCCGGCGTGCGGATGATCGGCGTCGAGGCGGGCGGCCTGGGCCTGTCCGGTCCCTCGCACGCCGCGAGCATCACCGCCGGCTCGGTCGGCGTGCTGCATGGCGCGCGCACCTTTCTGTTGCAGGATGAGCTCGGCCAGATTCGCGAAACCCATTCGATCGCCGCCGGACTCGACTACCCGGGCGTCGGACCGGAACTCGCCTGGCTCAAGGATTCGGGCCGGGCCGAGTATCTCGCGGTCACCGACGCCGAGGCGCTCGCGGCGCTTCGCACGCTCTCGGAAAACGAGGGCATCATCCCGGCGCTCGAAAGCGCGCACGCCGTCGCCCATGCGATTCGGATCGCGCCGACGCTGCCCCGGGAACAGGTGATGATCATCAATCTTTCCGGCCGCGGCGATAAGGATATGCAGACCGTCGCCACAGCGCTGGGGACCAGCCTCAAGGAGTAAGCGGCGATGGCCGGGCGAATCGAAAAGAAGTTCCGCGAACTCGGGAGCCGCGGCGAAGCGGCCTTGATCCCGTTTGTCTTCGCGGGCGACCCGGATTTCGACCGGACGCGGCAGATCGTGCTCGAACTCGAAGCGCGCGGCGCCGACCTGATCGAGCTCGGGGTGCCGTTCTCGGATCCGATGGCCGATGGGCCGGCGAATCAGAGGGCCGGGGCCCGGGCGCTGCGCGCCGGCGCCTCGGTGGCCGCGATTCTCGGCTTGGTCTCCGATCTCCGCAAAGAGACCGAGATTCCGATCGTGCTGTTCGGCTACTACAACCCGATTCTCCAGTACGGACCGGAACGCTTTGCCGCCGATGCCGCGCGGGCCGGCGCCGACGGATGCCTGGTGGTCGACCTGCCGCCCGAAGAGGCCGCCGAGCTGAAGCGGCCGGCGCGCGATCACGGCCTCGATCTGATCTACCTGCTCGCACCGACGACGCCTCTCGACCGCGCGCGCCGAATCGCGCGATCGGCCAGCGGATTTCTCTACTATGTCTCGGTGACCGGCGTGACCGGGGCTCGCACCGAGCTGGATGCCGAGCTGGAGCCGCGCGTGCGCGAGCTCAAGACGATTACCCACCTGCCGATCGGGGTCGGCTTCGGAATCTCCACCGCCGAGCAGGCGGGCCGGGTGGCGACGTTCGCCGACGCAGTAGTGGTCGGGAGCGCCTTTTCATTGCTGATCGAAGCCCATCCGGATGCCCCCGAAGCGGCGGTCGGCGAACTGGCCGGCGCGATGAAGGCGGCGATGCGGGCGGCGACGGCGAGCGCGCCGATCGCGGCGGCGAGATAGGCGGCGATGGCGGAACGGGTCCCGGTCGAGCGGACGGTCGCCGAGCGGCCCGAGACGGGGACGGACGACCTTTGGATCAAGTGTCCGACCTGCAAGGGCATCACCTTCCGCAAGGAAGCCGAGCGAAATCTCAACGTCTGCCCGAAGTGCAGCCATCACTTCCGCCTGACGGTCGAACAGCGGCTGGCGGTGACGATCGATCGCGGCTCGTGGCGCGAACTGTTCGCCGATCTGGCGGGGACCGATCCGCTCACGTTCGTCGACAGCAAGACCTACCCGGAGCGGCTGAGCCAGGCGCGCCGCGCCAGCGGCCGCCACGACGCGGTGATGGTCGGGGTGGGGAAGATCGAAGGGCAGCGCGCCGCGGTCGGCCTGATGGACTTCAGCTTCATGGGCGGCAGCATGGGAATCGTGGTGGGTGAGAAGCTCGCCCGGCTGTTCGATTACGCGGCGGAGCGCCGCCTGGCGGTCTTGGTCTTCTCGTCGTCGGGCGGCGCGCGGATGCAGGAGGGGGCGCTGTCGCTGATGCAGATGGCGAAAGTGGCGCTGGCGATCGGCCGGCTGCGCGATGCGCGCCTGCCGTACATCTCGGTGCTGTGCGATCCGACCACCGGCGGCGTCGCGGCTTCGTTCTCGATGCTGGGCGATCTCAATATCGCCGAGCCCGGGGCGCTGGTCGGGTTCGCCGGCCGGCGGGTGATCGAGCAGACCACCAATGAGCGGCTACCCGAAAATTTCCAGCGCGCCGAATTCCTGCTCGAGCATGGGATGCTCGACCTGATCGTCGCGCGCGACAAGCTGCGTTTCACGATCGCGAGCTTGCTCAGAATGCTGACCAGCGAGCGCAGAAGCGCGCCGGCCAAGGCGCTCAAACGCATTCGCAAGCCGTGAGCCGCCGCCGGCGGTTCGCCACGGAATCCCGGCAAAAGTTGACCCCCGCAGCACCGTAGCTAGAATGACCGCGGATGGCGCGTAATTCAGAGACTATCGATTGGCTCTATTCGCTCGAGGTGCGCGGCGAGATCTACAAGCTCGAGCGGATGGAACGCGCGCTGGCGGTGCTGGGTAATCCTCATCGCCAACTCCGCTCGATCCATATCGCTGGCACCAAGGGCAAAGGTTCGGTCGCCGCAATGATCGACAGTGTCCTGCGCGCCGCCGGGATGCGGGTCGGGCTCTATACCAAGCCTCACCTGGTGCGGCTTACCGAGCGGGCCCGGATCGACGGCGCCGAGATGCCGGGCGCGCAGATGATCGGCTATATCCGGCGGCTGCGCGCGATCTACGAACGCGCCGGGCTGGCCTTGACCTTCTTCGAGTTCACGGTCGCGCTGATGTTTCTCTACTTTGCCGAGTCGCAGGTGGACGTGGCCGTGGTCGAGACCGGTCTTGGCGGCCGGCTCGACTCGACCAACGTGGTGCGTCCCGAGTTGAGCGTGATCACGCCCATCGGCTTCGACCACATGGAGCAGCTCGGCTACACGATCGCAGCGATCGCGGGCGAGAAGGGTGGCATCATCAAGCCCGGCGTCCCGGTCGTGATCGGCGCGCGCGACCCCGAAGCGCGCGTCGTGCTGGGGGAGATCGCGGCCGGCCGGCGCAGTCCGGCGCGCATGATCGGACGTGATTTTTCGTTTATCTCGCAGGCTCCCGCCCATCGCTTTGACTACCAGGGGCTGGCGCTGGAGCTCCCGGACGTTGACATCGCGCTGGCCGGACCGTTCCAGCATGAGAACGGCGCGATCGCGCTCGCGGCGCTCGAGGAGCTGCGGACGCAGGGCTGGCCGATCGACGAGCCGGCGATCCGCCGCGGGCTCGGCGAGGTGGTATGGCCGGGGCGCTTCGACGTGGTATCGCGGGCGCCGCTGGTGATTCTCGATTGTGCGCATAACGAACTCAGCGTCCGGGCGCTGATCGAGACTGTGGACATCGAGCTTGGCCCGGGGGTGAAACCCCGCTTGGTTTTTGCCTGCCTACAGGATAAAAGGTATGAGCGGATGGCGGGGTTGCTGGCACCCAGGGTCCGGGAGGCGATACTTACCAGCGTCAAGCCAAAGCGCCCCCTTGACCCGGAGGAGTTAAAGCCGTTATTTGGCTCAAGGGTGCCAACCAGGATAGTGCGCGACCCGCTGCGCGCGATGGAACTCGTGATGGAGGAGGCGGCTCCGGACGATGTGGTGTTGGTCACGGGATCGGTATATCTGATTGGTGAGATATACCCATGGTTCCTGGCCCGAGCGGGGCGCAGGGGGCTCTTTCCTGAAGCTCAAGCATAATAGGCTCGCTGGCTACACGCTCGCGCTTGCGATCGCTCTGCTGTGGGGAACTCCGGGGTGGTGTAGAACTGCGGCCCACGGAATACCGCAGCCGGTAATCCAGTCCCATCGCGGGCCGGTTGACGTGAGCGGCCGCGAGGTCATTTACAACTCCAAGACCGATACATTTATCGTGCGCGGCGACGCGGTGATGACCCAGGCCAGGACCGTGCTCAAGGCCGACGAGATCTGGGTGATGCGCCGCGACCATCGGGCCCGGGCCGTCGGCCATGTCCGTCTGACTGACCCCGAAGGCAAGGTGACGGCGAAGGTCGCCACGGTCGATCTGAACGACGAGACCGTCGAGCTGGATGACGGCGAAGTTTACGCGCACAACAACAGCTACCGGCTGGCAGGCACCAAGATCCGCAAGCTGCCCGGCCAGAACTACGCGATCGACAAAGGCTTTTTCACGACCTGCGGATGCGAGACCGGCACGCCCGACTGGAGCATCGGCGGCGATCAGCTTGATCTCCACATGGGTTCATCGGGCAGCGCCAGGAACGCCAGCTTCAACATCCTCGGGGTCCCGATACTGAAGGTGCCGAAGGCGATTTTTCCGGCCGACTCAACGCGCCATAGCGGGTTCTTGAGTCCGCGTGCCGGCGAGTCGGGCTTGCGCGGCTTCCAATACCTGCAGCCCTACTTCATCGATTTCAACAAGAGCTCCGACGCTTCGATCGCGCTCGACCTCGAGACCTCGCAGCGCGTCGGCCTGATGACCGAGTACCGGCTGACCAACGGTCCGGACGACTATTTCTGGGCCGATGCGGGATTCTACAACGAGAACCTGCGCAGCGATTCCAACCGCCAGTCGGATATCGTCGACAACCAGGTCGCCTCGCCGTTCATACCGGTCAACCGCTACGACCTGATCGCGATGGCCCGGCAGCATCTGACGTCCAACCTGATGGTCTATGGCGACGCGCTCACGGTCAGCGATCCGTTCCTGCTGCGCGAGTTGAATATCTTGACGCTGTCGCGCGGGTTCGGCGGCAGCTTCACCTCGATGCGCAACGCGGTCTCGGACTTCGGCGCGATCGAGACCTTCCAGAACGGCTACGCGCAGTTGAACAGCGTAATCAACCAGGACCTGATCCAGCCGCAGCGCTACGCGCTGCAAACCCTGCCGTCGCTGCTGATAAGCGGGATGAAGCCGATTTTGCATGGGCTCGCTTACGCGGAATACGATGTACAGGCGGTCAACTACTGGCGCCGGACCGGGTTGGGCGGCCAGCGCCTCGATATCAATCCGCATCTGACCGTGCCGTGGCAGCTTGGCAGCAATCTGTGGGGCTTCGGGACCATCGGCCTCGACGAGACCTTGTACGAATCGTCGGGGGATAATATCGCGATCATGCCGGTGGGCACCCACGGGCTCAAGTACAACAACAGGCTCTCACTTGGCCCGTCTGGCCCGAACGGCTACAACCATCGCGAACTGCCGTACGCGCAGTTCAGTGCGGGAACCGCGCTCGCCAAGGTCTACGACCTGAATTGGGAATCGGTCGAAAAGATCAAGCATACGGTCGAACCCTTCTTGACCTACGCCTACGTCCCCAACATCGATCAGAGCGGCCTGCCGTTGTTCGATCAGATCGATCGCTTCAACGCGCGGAGCCTCTTGACCTACGGCTTCACCAGCCGCCTGATCGCGAAGATTCCGGGCGCGGCCGCGATTCCTAATGCGCAGTCCGAGCAGCCGGGCTCGCCGTTCAGCCTCGCCGACAGTATCTTCGGGGCGCGCGTGGCCCAGACGGTTCGCGGCGGCGATCGCGTCGAGGAGGTGGCCCGGTTAACGGTGCAGCAGGCCTACGACACCAATCATGCGGTCGATCCGATTTCCGGCTCCGGGATGTCCGACGTGCAAGCCAGCGTGGATCTGCTGCCGACCAAGATTGCGTCGGTCGGCTCGACCGTCGACTACGATCCGCGCACCCGCCAGCAAATCAACTTCGTGAGCGTCTATTTTGACTTCCAGCCGCCCTGGACCAAGAACACGCCCAACCTCTATATGGGCAAGGCGTTGACCGGCTCCTTCCTGCAGTTGTCGTATAACTACATCGGGCCGCACGCGACCGTCACTAGGCCGACCACGCCCAACGGCAGCGAGCTGGTCATGCTGCGCACCTATTACGACCTGTTCAATCGGCTGGGCGTCTATTTCGCGCCGTCTTACGATCTGAGCGCCTCGCGGCTGCTCTCGGCCGAGTACGGAATCCGCTTCAAATCACCGTGCGATTGCTGGTCGGTCGACTTCGGCATCGTCGACACCGTCAACCCCAACGAGTTGGCCTACCAGGTCCAGATCACCCTGGGCGGGCTTGGCTCCGTCGGCCAGATGCCGTTCGGGCGCAATCCGTTCCAGGTCATGGGCATCAATCGCCAGCCGGGCTTCTTCCCCGGCTACTAGAGCTGCGCGCAGCGGAATTGTTGCGGCCTGTCTCTTCTCGGCAGCCCCTATCTGGCGCTCGATTTCAGATGTGCGGTAGCATATCCGCATGCCCGAGATCAGCTTCGAAACGCATCCGAGCCGCTATCGCCATCTGAGGCTCGAAGCCGAGGGCGACCGCGCGCGGCTCATCCTCAAGGTCGACGAAGGCGGCGGGCTGCGTCCGGACTACCAGCTCAAGCTCAATTCCTACGATCTCGGGGTCGACATCGAGCTTGCGGACGCGGTGAATCGCCTCCGCTTCGAGCATCCAGGCGTGTCGGTGGTTACGCTGACCAGCGGGCTCGCCGACGTGTTCTGCGCCGGCGCGAACATCTTCATGCTGGCGGGCTCGGACCACGGCTTCAAGGTCAACTTCTGCAAGTACACCAACGAGACCCGGCTGGCGATGGAAGAGGCGAGCGCACTCTCGGGCCAGCGCTACGTCGCCGCACTCAACGGCGTGTGCAGCGGCGGCGGCTATGAGCTGGCGCTGGCCTGCGAGGAGATCTGGCTGGTCGATGATCGCCGCTCGGCCGTCAGCCTGCCTGAAATCCCCTATCTTGGCGTGCTGCCCGGCACCGGCGGCCTGACGCGCCTGGTCGACAAGCGCAAGGTGCGCCGCGACCTCGCGGATGTCTTCGTGACACTCGCCGAAGGCGTGCGCGGCGAGAAGGCCGTCGCTTGGGGGCTGGTCGACGCGCTGATCCCGCGCTCGCGCTTCAGCGAGGTCGTCGAGCAGCGGGTCGAGAAGCTGGTTGCACCGCGCGAGCTGGGAAGGGCGGCGCGCCGCGGGATCGTACTCGACGCGCTCACCCCCTCCACCAGCGAAGGCGAGATTCGCTACCGCCATCTGACGTTGACGCTCGATCACAAGCGCCGGCTCGCCGAGCTGCGGATCGCCGGGCCGCCCACGGTCGAGGCGATTCCCCAGGACGCGGCAAGGCTCGGCGCCGACTGGTATCCGCTGCGCCTGTTCCGCGAGCTTGACGACGCGCTGCTCCGGCTGCGTTTCAATCATCCGGAGATCGGCCTGGTCACGGTGCGTTCGCAGGGCAGCCTGGACCGCGTGCTGGAGATCGACCGTCAGCTTCACGCCCGGCGCGACGACTACTTCGTCAACGAGGTGCTGTTGCTGATGCGCCGCGTGCTCAAGCGGATGGATCTTACCGCCAAGAGCTTTTTTGCGCTGGTGGACGACGATTCCTGCTTCGGCGGTTTCCTGCTCGAGCTGGCGCTCGCCGCCGACCGTTCCTATATGAAATCGAGCGGGAAGGCCGCGCTCGCGCCCGGACTTCTGAACGGCGGCATCCTGCCGATGCCCAACGGAATGAGCCGCCTCGCGACGCGTTTTCTCGCCCATCCCGATCACGCCGCGAAGCTCATCGCCGGAGAGCGCCGTTATAGCGCCGGCGAGGCTCTGGAAGCCGGACTGGTCACCGCCGCGCCCGACGAACTGGACTGGGACGACGAGATTCGGCTCGCGATCGATGAACGGCTCTCGCTTTCGCCCGACGCGCTGACCGGGATGGAGGCGAGTTTGCGGTTTGCCGGACCGGAAACGATGGAGACCAAGATTTTCGGGCGTCTTTCGTGCTGGCAAAACTGGATCTTCCAGCGCCCCAACGCGGTCGGGCCGCGCGGCTCGCTCAAACTTTACGGACGCCCCGAAAGTCCGCAATTCGATTGGCATCGCACATGAGCAACGAAATTCCCAACAACGTCAATCTCGATCACGACCAGCAGTTGCGCCGCGCGCTCGGGCTATGGCATCCGCATTACCTCGACTGGTGGCGCGAGGTCGGTCCCGAGGGCTTCGACGCCTCCAGGGCCTACCTGCGCACCGCGATCAGCGTGTCGCCCGAGGGCTGGGCCAACTACGGCTACGTGCGGATGCAGGACTATCGCTGGGGTATTTTCCTTGCCCCCGAGGTGCCCGATCGCAAGATCGGTTTCGGCGATCATTATGGCGAGCCGGTATGGCAGCAGGTGCCCGGCGAACAGCGCAAGGATCTGCGGCGCATCATCGTGACCCAGGCCGACACCGAGCCGGCCTCGGTCGAACAGAATCGGCTGCTGGGCAAGACCGCTCCGTCGCTCTACGATCTGCGCAACATCTTCCAGTTGAATTGCGAAGAGGGACGCCATCTGTGGGCGATGGTCTATCTGCTGCACAAGTACTTCGGGCGCGACGGCCGCGAGGAGGCCGACGAATTGCTCCATCGGCGCAGCGGGAATCCCGACCATCCCCGAATTCTGAATGCTTTTAACGCGCCGGTCCGCAACTGGCTCGATTATTTCTGCTTCAGCATGTTTTCCGACCGCGACGGCAAGTATCAGCTCGCGGCGCTGGCGGAGAGCGCGCTCGATCCGCTCTCGCGCACCACGCGTTTCATGCTGACCGAGGAAGCCTTCCATATGTTCGTCGGCGAAAGCGGCATCCAGCGCATCGCGGCGCGCTCCGCCGACCTGATGCTCCAGTCCGGGCGCGAGGAGCTCTTCGAGCTCGGCGCCATCCCGCTCGGCGTCCTGCAAAAGTACATCAACTACTGGTACACCGAGGCGCTCGATCTGTTCGGCGGCGAGGACTCGAGCAACGCGGCGACCTACTTCGCGGCCGGACTCAAGGGCCGATTCCAGGAAGAGGATGAGCCCGAGCATCTGGCGCTCGACCAGACCTACGAGCTGCGCAAACCCGACGGCTCGGTCGACAAAATCCCGATGCGCCGCGCGATGAACGCGGTGCTGCGCGACGCCTACGTCGAGGACTGCCATCGCGGCCTGAGGCGCTGGAACCGCGAGCTGGAGCATCGCAAGCTCGACGCGCGTCTCTACCTGCCCGCGGTCTGCTTCAATCGCAAGGTGGGCGCGTTCGCCGGGATGACGAGTGATCCGCAGGGCAAGGTCCTGCCGGCTGAGGAGTTCGCGCGCCGGCGCGCCGAATGGCTGCCGACCGAGGAGGATCGTCTGCTGGCCGCCGCGGTGATGAAGCCGGTCTGCGAGCCGGGCAAGATCGCGAACTGGATCGCGCCGCCCGCCAAGGGTATCGGCGGCAAGCCCGGCCTCGAATTCGAATACGTCCAGTTCAACTAATGTCAGAGATGCCAGCGGGCGGAATAGGCTTTGCATATTACGTCCAGCATCGCCTGATACTCGCGCTCTACGTCGATCTCTAAACTGCGCGGATCATTCACCTGCGGGATGTAAGGTACATTCACGTTATCAACGAACGCGG
This sequence comes from Binataceae bacterium (SeqCode), assembly GCA_041487135.1. Classification (GTDB taxonomy): domain Bacteria; phylum Desulfobacterota; class Binatia; order Binatales; family Binataceae; genus JAJPIG01. The sequence continues at coordinate 9,618 of JBGPMT010000036.1, forward strand.
GCACGAGCAGGACATAATCATATCCGACGACATGTGTGTGACCCGGTGAGCGCGTCGGAAGCTGTCGAAAGCGTGCGACCGTTCTAGCCGGATCGTCGGGCCGGTTCGTGCTGATCGCCGACGGAAACTTATCCCAGAGCGATTGATCGCCCGACGAGAGCCGTCCAACCAGCTTTGCAAATGCGGCCGCCCGGCCTTGATAAAGCGGCTTTACGCGGTCGGGCACATTGAGGAACTTGTCGGCGACACCCACAATTACCGTTGCCACCAACACAGCCTCGGATTTTGCCCTGTGAAGAACTTGTAGCGCTTCGTTGAGATCGTCAAAGCGCGCATAGAGGTTTCGGTGCGCCGTCATAACGGACTTGTTCTCGATACACAGACGGAGCTTTTCAAGGTCAGGCTGGCCATCCGCCAATGGCTCCCCAACCAGCAGATCGATTTTTCGATTGCGCGCCCCGGGCGTGCGCACGTTCTTCCAGGACGTGATCTTGCCCGTCTCGTAGTCTTGCGCAAACGGCATGCATCGAGTCTTCAGGTCCTTCAAGATACCTTGACTGACGACATCCGAGTGATCTTCCAGCCTTTGGTTGTGATAATCACGGGCTTTGATTTGTTCGATTACGGCGTCGAAAGGAGTGGTCATCGGGCTGAGTCTGGAAAAAGGAGGCCTGGAAGCGGCGGGTAAGGCTCGTAGGGTGATAAGAGATTGCTTGCACCTCGAGGCCGCAGTTCATCTGGCACCGGCAGCATCTTCAGAACGTTGCTTTGCAGTCGAAGAAAACCGCTAGCCGCTCTCTGGCAGTGCCCCGTCAGCCACTGCGCCGCTTCGTCGGAATTGAGATAGCGGCAAATGGTGTCGAGCGCCGAGGGATCCTTAGGCACGATGTAGTATACGGAATGACGCGGAACCAATTTGCCTTCCGGGTCTGTCCAGAAATACGGGCGCCGCGCGATGTCCTTGCATAAAATTTTTGGCCTGAGTATTTCGAGAAGCGGCGGAGTTTCGTGGAACGCGTGCCACGGCTTTCGTCTAGCGCAGGTGCGCTGCGCAAGTCTCTGCCGAATCCTCGGCTTGCGCAGGTAGTCTCCCAGCGGGCCGAGTTGATTTTCGGGAATCAGGCTGCCGTCGTCCGCGTAAGGGGTAAGCATCGCGTACCGCGGCGGATCGAGTTTCCCGGGAGCTGTCAGTTCGCGTCCGGCAATCGTCGGCCGGGCGAAGGCTCGCAACCCGGGCTCAAGCCCTCGCATATCGCGCACAAAAATACCGTCTGCACCAGTAGCGACACCGCAGCTAATGCGGATGCATAGGTCGCTTAATGTAGGTTGCGTTTTCGGCCTGGCCACCTCGCCTCGTATGGCTGGAAGCCATGAGGCTCCGTCGCCTTTCAAGGCACACCGGCGTCGGCTCCCGTCGCGAAAGCGGACTTGGGTGGACGCCGAAGACGGGCGGTTTACAATCGTGCTGACGGTCGGGTAGGTGACGAGCGTTCCGAACACTTGCTCGTCGATCATCGTGATGTCTTCGACGTCTTTTTCAGCCAGAAGGCGCCTCAGAGGAGCCGCGGTCTCGACGTACAGGAACTTCTCCGGTGTGATAAAAACCATCCGTCCGTTGAGCTTAAGACTCTTGAGCGCTCGCTCAAAAAACAGCAGGTAAAGGTCAAAACGACCGCGTGCCGTCGCGTAGTTGGCGCGAAAGCTTTTCTTCTCTCGTTCCGAAAGACGGGTGATGGAAACGTATGGAGGATTCCCGATTACGTAGTCGAAACTCTCGAGGGGAGCGGCTAGGAAGTCGCTTAGGCGAATCTCAACCTTCGGGCATGACTCCAGGGCAGTTCGCGCCTGCTGCGCCCGCCCGGGGTCCGACTCCACCCCGATCAATTCAGGGATAGGACTACTATTCCTTTTGCACCAACGAATGATGCCTTTGAGGAACGCACCTGTGCCGCATCCGGGATCAAGGACGATATCACTTGGCTTAGGAGAGCGGCCTTCAAACAGCCGGCCGACCATATAGTCGACAATAGCCGGTGGCGTCGGAACAAATCCCCTCACGAATCACCTGCCTCGTCCCGTGATTCAATATAAGTTTGATGTTCAAGTCTAGGCTGCTTGTCTTCGCTGATCGCTTCGCTTGAGGCTTGCTCATCGCGAGGACTCCTGCTCGACTACAATTACATGGCGAGAGTGAAACGAACCGGCAGGACGGCGACGGTCCGGGGGATAACCGGACGGCGGCTCAGCGCGCGCGAGCGATGGGCCGCGGTGCTGCGGAAGTTCATGCGTGGGCTCGAGGAGCCGCAGGGCAAACGATACTGGGCGCCAGATTTCGAGACCGCCCCGCGCAGCACGCTCCGCGCGATCCAGGAAGAGAAGCTGGCCGCGATGCTTCCCTACCTCTACGAGCAGAGCCCGTTTTACCGCGCGAAATTTCGCGCCGCCAAACTGCGGCCCGCCGATTTCAGGTCGGTCGGCGACCTGCTCAAGTTTCCCATCACGACCAAGCAGGAGATGACCGAAGACGTCCAGGCGCATCGCCCGTGGGGCACCTACACGCCGATCGATGACCGCGTGTGGCGCGACTCGGGGTGGATGGTCTTCTCGACCTCGGGCACGACCGCGACGCCGCGCCCGTTTCGGTACACGCAGCTCGATCGCGAGCTCTGGGCGGTGACCAGCGCGCGCTCGATGTACGCGATGGGCATCCGGGCCGGCGACCTTGGGCTGACCTGCACGACCTACAACCCGCACGTCTTTTTCTGGTCGGTGCATTACGGATGGAACCTGATGCGGGTCGGGATCGTGCCGGGCGGGGTGCCGACCGAGCGGCGGGTCGTAATGATCGACCTGTATCGGCCAACGGTGATCGCCGCCACGCCCTCCTACGCGCTCCATCTGGCCAACGCGATGCGCGAGGCCGGCTTCGATCCGGCCCGCAGTTCGGTCAAGCGGCTGGTATGCGCGGGCGAGCCGGCCTCGGGAATCGCGGCGACGCGCCGGCGCATCGAACAGACCTGGAACGCCGATTTCCACGACGTCTACGGATGTACCGAGGCGGTGCCGGCCGGATGGGCTTTCACCTGCGAGCAGGCGCTCAAAGCCGATCCGGTCTCCACGCACGTGCCCGAAGACCTGCAGATCTGGGAGACCGTCGATCCGCGCACCTTCGAGCCGGTCGCCAAAGGCGCGCGCGGCCTCACGGTCGTCACCAACCTGAACTCCGAGGGCTCGCCCCAGCTGCGCTTCCTGGTCGGCGATTACACCGTGCTCGACTACGATCGATGCGCCTGTGGCCGCACGCTGGCGCGGGCACGCGGCGGCTTCGTCGGCCGCGCCGACGACATGCTGAACGTGCGCGGCTTGACGCTCTTTCCGACCGCGATCGAAGAGATCGTGCGCGGCTTCGACGTGCTGGGCGACGAATTTCAGATCGTGCTCGAGACCGAGGGCGTGATGGACATGCTGACCATCGTCGCCGAGACCCGCGAGCACATCGCCGGCGCCGAGGCCGACGAACTGCGCGCGCGCCTGGTGACCGAGGTCTCGCGCCGCTGCGAGCTCCGGCCGCGCGTCGAGTTCGTCCCGGCCGGCACGCTGCCCAAGACCGAATTCAAGGCCAAGCGCGTGCTCGATCGGCGCCAGATTCTCTAGACCGTGGCGCTGCGGCGCGCCACGAGCGTAGCCTGGTCCCTTTACGGCGCTGGGTGATATACGAGGGGCGGGTCGCCGGTTTTTCCGGGTAAGCCGATGCGCTGCTCAAAATGCGGGACGCATAATACGTCGGGCAGCAATTTCTGCACGCAATGCGGAAATGCGCTGATCAGACTCTGCGCTAAATGTGGTGCGGAGAATTCGCCGGCGTCAAACTTCTGCGCCAAGTGTGGTGGCCCCCTCACCAATGGTGCGGGCTCCGTGGGCGCTGCGGCGTCGACGCCGGAATCAGCATCCGGTGTTCGTGTTGCGCCGGAGCAATCGGACGCTTCACTCGCGACAGACGGCGAGCGCAAGACCGTCACGGCGCTGTTCGCGGACATCAAGGGATCGATGGATTTGATGGAGGACCTCGACCCGGAGGAGGCGCGCGCGATCATCGATCCGGCGATCAGGCTGATGATCGATGCGGCGCATCGCTACGACGGCTATATCGTTCAGTCCACGGGTGATGGAGTCTTCTCCCTGTTCGGCGCGCCGGTGGCGCACGAGGACCACCCGCAGAGAGCTTTGTACGCCGCACTCCGCATGCAGGAAGAGGTGAAGCGGTATGCGGAGAAGTTGCGGGCCGAGAAAGGAGTCAATCTGCAGGTCCGCGTGGGCGTGAACACTGGCGAAGTGGTGGTGCGTTCGATAAGAACCGATGACGCACACACCGAGTACACACCGATCGGCCATTCCACCAGCCTCGCGTCGCGCTTGCAGACGCTCGCGAACCCGGGTTCGATCGCGATCAGCGAGGCGGTGCGCAAGCTGGTCGAAGGCTATTTCGCGCTCAAACCGCTGGGACCGGCGCGGATCAAAGGTGTCAGCGAGCCGGTAAACGTTTACGAAGTGACGGGATTGGGGCCGCTGCGCACGCGGTTGCAGCGCTCGGCTGGCCGCGGGCTGACCAAGTTCGTCGGGCGCGAGCGCGAGATGGAGGCGCTGAAGCACGCGGCCGAGCAGGCCAAGTCGGGGCACGGGCAGATCGCCGCGGCGATGGCCGAGCCGGGCGTCGGCAAGTCACGCCTGTTCTACGAGTTCAAGGCGAGGTCGGCCGCGGGCTGGATGGTGCTGGAGACCTTTTCGGTCTCGCACGGCAAGGCGTCGGCCTATCTGCCGGTGATCGATCTGCTGCGCAATTACTTCAGGATTGCGAGCGAGGATGATGAACGAACCCGCCGCGAGAAGGTCAC
>JBGPMT010000037.1:0-14421 GCA_041487135.1 Binataceae bacterium (SeqCode)
CTCAAATTGCCAGGGCGAGCAGGCCGGCCGCGACCAGCGCGCCTGCCCAGAGCGTTTCGAGGTTGATCCAGGCGCTGCGCAGGATCGCGAGTCCCACCCATTCGTAGACCAGGATCGCCACCGTGCCCATGACCAGCAGCATCGCGCCGGTATGAACCAGCACCACGGCGATACCCTGCACCAGCGTGGGATAAGGCATGGCCATGGCGAGCGCATGATGATGCATCGCGGCGGGCCCCGGCATACCGATCAGGATCGGGAAGAGCATCAGGCCCGCGCCGTGCGCGGAAGCCATCAGGAATGACCAGAGCGCAAGCTCGGGCATCGTGACCCGCATCGCCACCCAGCGCGGATGGGCGCGCGGTTTGACGAAGCGAAATATCCCGAACAGGATCAGGACCGTGGCGCCGGCCGGCCGCAGCCATTGCGAGGCGATGAGGCCCTCGGCCCCCGCGACCAGCGCGACCACCAGGCCGACTGAGACCAGATGGCCGAGCGCGATCGGGAACAGCGATTCGACCACCTTGGCGCGGCTGCGCTCCTGCAATCCGAGCGCGACCGCGAACAGCCAGCCCATCGACGGATCAATGCCGTGGTAGGCGCCGAGCAGGGCTACCGCGAGCCACGGCCAGGCGCCGCTCACGGATAGCAGTAGGAATCCGACGAAGCGTCGCCGCCCTCGAGCCGAATCTGATGTGGCCGCTCGCCCTCGAAGGCGACGAAGAACTCGCTATCGAGCTTGAGTCCTCCGGCCGGGTTGGCGTCGAGCTTGGCGACCCAGCCCTTGATACCGTCGGGATAGAATTGCGCGTCCCAGGCTCCGTACAGGGAGTTGCTGACATAGATGCGTTTGCCGTCGCGGCTGATCTCGAGCATCTGCGGCCCGCCGTTGACTGCTGCGCCGGCCTTTGGATGGGCCGCGCGCGACACGATTCCGCCGATCCGCACCGTGCCGGTGAGCTTCGGATGAAACGGATCGCTCACGTCATACTGATGCAGATCGCCGGTACCCCAGCACGAAATGTAGAGCATGCGGTCGTCGAGGCTCAGATTGATATCGGTGATGATCGGCGGCACCGCCTTGAACGGCTTGAGCGCGGGGGGCAGCGCCGATTCATCAGCGGGCTCGGCCGGGATCTCGATCACCTTGCGCACCGCCCATCCCTTGTCGGCGCGATGCCACAGCCATATCGAAGCCGAGAGGTCCTTGGTCGAAATCACGACCCCGACGAACCCGTAGGCACGCGTGGGGTCGTGCGCGGGCCTGAGCTCCAGCGCCATCTGGTTTTCAGCGCCGAGATCGATCGCCTGCAGATGGCGGCGGCGGCGCAGATCCCAGATGTGGATCGAATGGCCGTAGCGATTGCTCAGCAGCAGGTCGGGAATCACGCCGTTCTCGATCATGTTGGGCGTGCCCCATTCGCTGGTGATCGCGACGTCGTGACCGAGATGCCACCAGAAATCATAGGCCAGGAACTGCGGGCCGCGATCGACCTCCCAGCGCCCCAGCACGTCGAAGCTTTCATGGTCGAGCAGCAGGATGCCGCCCGGACCGTCGCCGTCCGGCGCGCCCAGCGCGCTCACGTAGATCGCGTCGGGACCGCAGTGAATCGTATGCGGACGGCTGTAGCCGCTGCGCTCGGCCAGCTCGGCGGGCTCGATCACCCGGACGATCTTCGGCGCGCGCGGGTCGGGCTTGGTGTCGACGATATGGATGCGCGAGGAGCGCAGGCCCGGGACGATGAAGTAGCGCCGCTCGACGTGCGGATGGGGCGCGTAGGGGCAGAGCGCCGCGCTACATGCGTTCCAGCCGAAATGATGCAGCTCGTCGCCCGCGTTGGGCATCTCGGTCCGACCCACCACCGTGCCATAGCTGGGCGATTTCGGGTCGAGATCCAGCACGCACAGTGCGTCGTGCCGGCCGTTGGCGGGAGTGGGATTGAAGGCCACGACGAAGGCATGCTTCTCGGGCGGCGCATGCATCGCCATCCGCGGTGAGGGATAGAACGTCTGATCGGGTTTCCAAAGCGCCATTCGAGCACCTGCGTTGTTCAGGGGGTTGCCAAAACTACTAGTTATCTTCCGGACTCCGTTCAACCTCGCTTACGTCCGGCCTTCGGCGAGCGCTGTATCCACCGTTAAACCGAAGCGCCAGTTGTCGAGACCCGTGGTCGAGAGACTGGTGTACGGCGTGAGCGGTTTGATGCTAAGTAGACTCTTGAAAATCGGCCAGACGAGGGAGGGACCTAATGCAGTTTCTGCGAGATCTCGAGGTTTTGGTCGCGCGCATCCTGACGGCTGCCATCTTCATCTGGTCCGGGCTTCAGAAGCTCCAAGATCCCGCCGGTACGGCCGGCTACATGGTCAAGGTGGGCGGGATGACATCCGGTCCGGCGCTTCCGCTGGTATGGGCCTCGCTCGTGATAGAGCTGGGCGGCGCGGTTCTGCTGATCCTCGGCGTGCGTGTGCGGACCGCGGCGTTCATCCTGTTCCTCTGGATGATCCCGGTTACCATTCTGTTCCACGTCTCCCACCGCGAATTCGAGCAATCTATGAAAAACCTCGCCATGATGGGCGGGCTTCTCGCGCTATCGGCTTACGGCGCGGGCCGTTTCGGTTTCGACGGGCTACGCCGCGCGGCCGGCTAGCCGGGCAGCCGGCATAATCGCGAGCCGAGGCGGGACCGGGGCGGCGCTCGCTATTGGCGGGCGGCCTCGGTGAGCACGTTCTCGACCAGCGCCTGTAGTTCGCCGGATTCGTGGAGTTCGCGGACGATATCGCATCCGCCCACGAACTTGCCGTCGATATAGACCTGCGGAATGGTCGGCCAATTGCTGTAGGTCTTGATCGCCTGGCGCACTTCCTCGTCGGCCAGCACATCCACGGTCTCGAACGGCGCGCCCAGCTCCTCGAAGATTTGGACCGTGGCGGCCGAGAATCCGCACATCGGGAAGCTTCGGTTGCCCTTCATGAAAATCAGGATCTTGTTAGCGGCAATAGCCGCTTGAATCTGATCGATCGCGTTAGCCATTAGTCCCTTACCTCCGAGTCCGGTACTGCTCGGGCGTGAGCGTCTTGAGCGCCAGCGCATGGACCCGCGCGCGCATCGCCTCGCCTAGCGCGGTATAGACCTGCTGATGGCGCTCGACCAGGCCCTTGCCCTCGAAGCTCGGGCTTACCACCAACGCCTCGAAATGGTCGCCGCCGCCGGTGGTGTCTCGCACCTCGACCTGCGCGCCAGGCAAGCCCTGCTCAATCAATTTTTGTATTTCACTTGGATCCATTCCGCCCAGATTCTAGCCGGACCGAGCGGTCAGTTCCACTCCCCGCGATCAGGCCGCCTCGACGACGGTAGCGATACCCTGACCCACGCCGATACACAAGCTCGCCAAGCCGAGGCGCGCACCGCGCCGGCGCATCTCATGGATCAACGTGACCATCAGCCGCGCGCCCGAGCATCCAAGCGGATGTCCCAGCGCGACCGCGCCGCCATTGACGTTCATCTTCTCTTCGTCGATTTCGAGCATTTGGTTGCAGGCCAGCACCTGGGCGGCAAACGCCTCGTTGATCTCGACCAGGTCGATTTGCGCGATTTCGAGCCTTGCACGCGCCAACGCTTTTTGAATCGCGGGAACCGGACCCCATCCCATGATCTCGGGCGGTACTCCGGCCACCGCCATCGCAAGGATTCGCGCGATCGGCGCAACACCCATCGATCGCGCGCGCTCCGCGCTCATCAGGACGAGCGCCGCCGCTCCGTCGCTCACCTGCGACGAATTGCCCGCGGTGACCTGTCCCTCCGGCCTGAAACTCGGCTTGAGCGCCGCAAGCTTTTCGAGACTCGTATCGGCGCGCGGTCCCTGGTCGACATCAATCGCCCGCCCCTCGACCATGACCGGTACGATCTCGTCCTTGAACCGTTCACGCGCCGCTACCGCCCGCTGGTGCGAGCGCAACGCGTAGGCGTCGGATTGCTGGCGCGTGATGCCGTGCTGGGCGGCCAGCCGCTCCGCCGTCAGGCCCATCGAGGCCCACTCCGGCGGGAACATCTCGAACAGCCGCGGATTCGGATTGACGCCCGAGCCCATCGGAATTCGCGTCATGTGCTCGATGCCACCCGCGATCGCGATTTCGCCGGCGCCGGCCATGATCGATTGCGCCGCCGCGTTGACTGCCTGCAGACCCGAGCCGCATTGCCGGTCGACGGTGGTGCCCGCGACTTCGACCGGGAGTCCCGAAAGCAGCGCTATCATCCGCGCGATATTGAGGCTCTGCTCGCCCGACTGATTCGCGCAGCCGAAGATGACATCCTCGATTTCACCCGGATCGATTCCCGGATTGCGCCGCAGCAGCTCCCGGACGCAGAAGACCGCGAGCTGGTCGGCGCGGATCGCTTTGAAATAGCTGCGGTCGGCCCCGGCGCGCGCGATCGCGGTCCGTACGCCATCGACGATCACGACCTCGCGCATCGCGATTTCCTCAGCGCTCCGCCGCGGCGGCGCGATCCTCGGCCGCGCCGAACTCCTCGCGTATCGCGATCCCGTTGGCGTCCAGCGCGGGCGCGGCCGGCCGCGTCGTGGGATCGTCGAAGCCGCTGATCTTCATCGGATTGCCGGGGATTCGCAGTCCGTCCGATTCGACCATCATGTTCCGCGCCTTGACCTGCGCCATCTCGACCGCCTCCGGGATGGTTTGAATCCGCGCGCATGGCACCCCGGCGGCGCTCAGCAGCTCCACCCAATGGCGCGCCGGTTTGGTGCGCAGCGTCGCTTCGAGTTCGACGCGCAGCGTCTCCTCGTTGTCATGACGATCGCGATTGTGCGCAAAGCGCGCGTCGCGGAGCAGGTCGTCCCGTCCGATCGCGGCGCAGAGACGGCGGAAGACTTCGTTGCCGCCCGCGCAGATCACAAACGGCTCGTCGTCGGCCTGGTAGGTGTCGAACGGCGCGATCGAGGGATGGCCGTTGCCCAGGCGTCCGAGCGTGCGGCCGTGCGCGACATGTTCCATCACACCGTGCAGCAGGTAGCTAATCATCCCGTCGAGCATCGCCACGTCGACCCGCGCGCCGCGCCCGCTTTTCTCGCGCGCATAGAGGGCGCTTGCGACCGCGCCGAACAGATAGACGCCGGCGGTCAGATCGGCGACCGAGGTGCCGACCCGCGTCGGCGGGCCGTCGGCATAGCCGGTGATACTCATCAGCCCGCTGAGCGCCTGGACCACGGTGTCGTAGGCCGGCTGGCGGCTCATCGGACCGGTCTGGCCGAAGCCGGAGCCCGACGCGTAGACCAGGCGGGGATTCAGCTTCGACAGTTCCTCGTACGAGAAGCCGAGTTTCTCCATCGTGCCGGGGCGGAAGTTTTCCACCAGCACATCGGCGCGCTGAACCATGCGCAGGAACAGCGCGCGATCGTGCTCGTCCTTCAGGCCGAGCGCGATACTCTCCTTGCCGCGATTGACGAAGCTGAAATAGACCGACTTGCCGTCCCGGAAGGGTCCGTAGGCGCGCGAGTCATCGCCGGCCCCCGGCTGCTCGACCTTGATCACGCGGGCGCCGAGGTCGGCGAGCAGCATCGTGCAGAACGGGCCCGCCAGCACGCGCGTAAGATCGATTATGAGGACGCCCGAGAAGGGTCCGTGAGGTCGTGTTCCGTCCGATGCGGTCATGGGTTGCTCCAGACGCCCATCAGCGCCATCTGAGACGCATCGTAACAGAGCCATCGGCCGGCTGTCAGTCTGTCAAAGCTCCGTCGGTGCAGAGAGCGTCAGCCCTGCTGGCGCGAGCGGGATTGGCGCTGCGCCCGGGCACGCATCGCCTCGGCGGGCGTCATGATCAGCCGCGGCTGCTCGCGCTCCTTTTCCTGCTGCGCGGTGATCACCGCACCGAGCATCGTGCGCACCAGGTTCTGGAAGAAGGGAATTCGCTTGAGGTCCGCGCCGTCGCGAATTTTGGCCGCCGCGGCGGCGGCGTAGCCGCCCGTGCGGCGGCGCCCGGTATGGGTGAGATAGTAGGCGATATCCTCGAGCCGCCGCCGCGCGGGCCGGGCCGCGGCGCCGCCAAAGAAGCCGTCGATCGCCTTTTCGATCACCTGGCCGATGCGGTCCTCCTGCTGCATTGGACTCAGCACGATCACGCTCTGCTGGATTTCGGCGATCTCATCGACGTAGGGCTTGATCGCCACGGCTGGGAACTTCCAGGCCAGCACCTCGGGCTCCTTGAGCAGCTCGAGCCCCGGCTCGCCGGCCGCTTCGCCGGCCAGCTCAGCGTAGATCGGATGGACGTAATCGTCGCCCGGCGGGGAGGCGGCGATCAGCTCGGCGCGCCAGGTGAAGAAATTGCCGACCGCGCCGCGCCGCGCCTCGGGGGTCGCGCGATAGGCCGCGCACAGGATCAGGTCGCACAGCCGCCAGTCCGCCTCGATCATCCTGACGCCCGCGCGCTCCTCGACGCGCGCGCGGTCGGCGCGCAGTTCGCGCCGGCTGACCGGGCCGAAATTACAGCCGATGAGACCCTCCTCTTCAGAAGCGAAACCCCACAGCAGATTCAATCCGCCGCGTGGCTTGGGCTTCATGATCCAAACCAGGCGCACTCCGGTCGCGTCGATCGGCGAGAGCATCGCTTCGATCTCCGCGGCGGCGGGCGGCGGCGGGGCGGGGCGATGCGCCTGCGGCTCGGCCCCGGGGGCGGGCGAGATTCCGCTCTGGCGCAGGCGGAAGAGCGAGCGGCGAATCTCGCGGCGCAGCGGCCCGCTCGCCGCGTGCTCCATCGCGGCCAGCATATTCGCCGCGCCCGCGCTTTTGACCGCGCCGAGCGCCCGCGCGACGGCGGCGTCGGTCACTCCGGCCTGGCCGCGCAGCGCCGCGAGCGTTCGGAGCGCCTCCTCGGGATCGGCGGCGGGGTTGAAGCCCGCCTTGCGCAGGTTCAAATCGTCCGCGTCGAGCTCTTTGGGATGTGGCATGGGGATGAACAGCGTTCGCCGAATCGTCGGAAGCTATGCGCCGCCTCGCGCCACTGTCAAGCGACGCGGCGGCGCCGTCACTCCATCATGTCGAGCAGGCTCAGCGTGATGCGGTAGGTGAGTCCCCAGATCGTGCGGTTGTCATAGACGATCGCCGGGAATCGCCATTCGAGCCCGTCGCGCCGCCAGGCGTAGGTTTGTCGGTAGCGTGCATCGCGCAACACCGCCATCGGGACGCTGAAGATCTCCGCCACCTCGTGCGGGTTGGCACGCAGGCTAACCGGCCACGGAATCAGGCCGGCGAACGACGCCACCAGGATCCCGCTGGTCGCCGTGCGCATCCCGGGAAACGCGCCCAGCACTTCGACCGCCGCGGGCTCGATGCCGACCTCTTCGTGAGCTTCGCGCAGCGCCGCCGCCATCGGACTCTGATCTTCGGGATCGACCCGCCCGCCGGGAAAGGCGACCTGTCCGCGATGGCTCACGTGATCCGAGCGCAGGATGTAGAGCAGATGGAGATCGCCGGAGCGCTCGAAAATCGGGACCAGCACGGCGGCCAGGCGCTCGCCCTGGGGGCGGGAGGCGGCGACGGGGTCGAGCAGGCCGCGCCGCAGCTGCCCCAGTCCGCGATCGAGATCGGTTCTGTTTCCGCTGTGGTTCACGTGGCTCTCCTCGAATCATCATCCACGCCCGATTCGCGCGCAAGGACGATACTGGCGCCGGGGCGCCGCCGACAGCTACGCTTGGCCCATGCCGTCGATTGAGCCGCATCCGGTTTCGCGCCGGGCTGAGCGCTACCTGATCGGGCGCTACCACGAGATCGCGCTCAAGGGGCGCAACCAGTGGCGGTTCGTCGATCAACTGAAGCGCAACCTGCGCGGCGTGTTCGCCGGTATCAGGCTGGGTGCGATGCGCGGAGAGGGGCCGCGGCTGATGGTTGAGCTGCCCGACGACGCTGCCGACGAGCTGGTGGCGGAGCGCGCGGCGCTGGTCTTCGGCTTGCAGAACTTCTCGATCAGCCAGCGGGTGCCGCTGGATATCGAGGCGCTCAAGCGCGAGTCGGTCGCCGCGGCGCGCCGCCAACCCGGCAAGAGCTTCGCGGTCAGAACGCGCCGGGCGGAGAAGCGCTTCGTGCTCAACTCGATGGAGATCGATCGGATCGTCGGCGCCGAGGTGGTCGGCGCGCTCGGGCTCAAAGTGGATCTCAGCCATCCGGACTTCACGATCGCGATCGAAATCCTGCCGGATGCGGCCTACGTCGCGGTTGGCAAATGTCCGGGGGCCGGCGGACTGCCGGTCGGCATCGCGGGACGCGGACTGGCGCTGCTGTCAGGCGGAATCGACTCGCCGGTCGCAGCCTACCGGATGATGCGGCGGGGGCTCCGGCTCGATTTCGTGCACTTCCACAGTCATCCGTTGGTCTCCCCGGCGAGCCGCGAGAAGGCCGCCGATCTGGCCACCCATCTAACGCGCTTCCAGGGGCATTCGACCCTGATACTGGTACCGTTCGCCGATGTGCAGCGCGAAATCGTCGCCGGCGCGCTGCGCCCGCTGCGGATCGTGCTCTACCGCCGGTTCATGATGCGAATCGCGACCGCGCTGGCCCATCGCCAGGGCGCAACCGCGCTGGTGACGGGCGAGAGCCTCGGGCAGGTCGCCTCGCAGACGTTGGCCAACATGACCGTGATCGAGGATGCAGCCGGGATGCCGGTGCTGCGGCCGCTGGTTGGGATGGACAAGAACGAGATCGTCGAGCAGGCGCGCACGCTTGGCACCTTCGAGACCTCGATCATCCCGGACCAGGACTGCTGCTCACTGTTCGTTCCCGCCCATCCAGAGACCCGCGCCAGCCTGGCTGAGGTCGAGCGGGTCGAGAGCCGCTTCGATATCGAGCGGATGGTCAGCGCGGCGGTGAGCGCGACCGAGAAGCTGCGCTTTCAGTTTCCCCCCGTCCGCGCAGAGCAGGCGGCCTAGCCCGGCGCGATCGGGTCATCGAGCGAGGCCTTAGATCGTTCGCGAGATTCCCCTGTCAGCCGCGCGGGCGCTATAGTTTGAGCGCGTATCGAGCTTTTATCGGGACGGGGCACACGATGATCGCGACTGAACTCAACCACGCCAAATGCAAGAGCTATCTGCTGGTCTCCGAAGCGGACCGCAAGTCCGTGATGATCGATCCGGTCCGCGAGCGTATCGACCGTTACCTCGCCGTGCTGGCCTACCATGACCGGCACCTCGAGCTGATAATCGACACCCACACTCACGCCGACCATCGCACCGGCGCGTTCGAGCTCAGCGAGTTGACGGGCGCTCCGGTCGCGATGCATCGGCGGGCGCCCGCGCCGCATGTCGCCGTCCATCTGCAGGACGGCCAATGGCTGGCGGTCGGCGACATCCGCATCCAAGTCCTCTATACGCCCGGTCATACGCCCGATTCGGTCAGCCTCTATGCGGGCGACCGCGTCTTCACCGGTGACGTGCTCCTGATCCACGGCACCGGGCGGGCCGATTTCGCCGGCGGCGACCCGGGCGCCCAGTACGACGCGATTATCCAGAGGCTCTTCACGCTGCCGGATCAGACGATGGTCTTCCCGGCCCACGACTACCGCGGTCATACGCAATCGACGATCGGTGAAGAGAAGCGCGGCAATCCGCGCATCGCGAACCGCTTGCGCGAGCAGTACATCGAGATCATGAACAATCTCGGTCTGCCGCTGCCCGACAGCATCCAGGAGTCGCTGCAGCCGAATCAGTCGGCGCTCGACGCCGATAGCATGCACTTTCCGACCTATGCGCAGCTCAATCAGGTCCGCCAGGTTTCCGCCTCCGAGGTCTCCGCGCGGCTCGGCACGCCCAATGCCCCGCTGCTGCTCGACGTTCGCGAGCCCGACGAGTTTCACGGCGAACTCGGGCATATCGCGGGCAGCCGGCTGATCCCGCTGCGCGAGCTTCCGGAGCGGACCGCGGAGTTCGCCGACTACAAGAACCGCGACATCGTCGTGGTCTGCCGCGCCGGCGCGCGCAGCACCACTGCCGCCGCGCTTATGACCGGGATGGGTTTCGAGCGGGTCGGCAATCTGAAAGGTGGGATGCTCGACTGGAACGATGCGCAGCTGCCCGTCGAACGCTAGACGGGCCGCACGCTTAAGTTGTGGGTGACGCGGGGATGAGGTTGCGTGGCGCGGTGTTCCTGGGAGCGCTCGCGACGGCGACCCTGTGCGCCGCCTGCACCTGGCAGTCGCCCCGCACGGTCGCGCAAGACTATCTGACCGCGCTCGAAGAGCATCACTACGAGCAATGCTACGCGATGCTTACTGAGGACGATCGCAAGGCCTACCCGCTCGACCGCTTTCTGGCGATGGTCCCGCTCGCCCCCGACGTGACCCGCCGATGGTTCAGGCCGGTGCTCAAGGCGACCAGCTTCGAGGTCGGCGAACCCACCGGGCAGGGGCTCCGCCGAACCATCCCGATAAACGTCAAGGCCCCGGATCTGGCGCGCTTCCAACGAATCATCGATGCGACGGTCGGGCCGGACGCCGACCCCGCTCCGGTCGCCCGCAAGGCGCTCGCGCACGGCGACTATCCGCAGCTCGCCTGCCGCGACGATATCGTGCTCCTCAAGGAGCATCATCGATGGCGCGTGCGGGCCGGCTTGCGGGCGCGCGAGCAGGCCGCCGATCTGCGCCGCCAGACGCTCGATCTCTACTACGGCGGCTCCTATAAGCAGGCGATCGATTACTATCGGCAGGCGATCGCGGTGCTGGATAAATCCGACGCGACCGGCGGCTCGGGGCTCAAGTTCCTTTACGCCCGCGAACTGCACGAGCTCGAAGAGATCGCGGGCGAGAGCGCGGCCGCGACAGCCTACGCCGAGAATCTCAAGCTGAGCGAGATCGGGATGCGGATGTCGGCGGCGCAGCATCCGGCAGTCTTCGGCAAGATCACCAACCGGGGCAATCGCGCGCTCGACGAAGTTCGGATGAAGGTGACGTTCTTCAAGGGGCGCGGCGCCGCCCGCCGCGCGTTGTTTATCGAACAGCACATCCCGATCGCGACCCCGCTGCAGTTCACCGATTTCACGATCAAGGCGCTGCCGCTGATGCCTGGCGAGACGCGCGAGTTCGGCTTCGAGCTGAAGGCGCCGATCAGCACGCAGCAGGTCGCCGACCCCTATGTGGCGGTGAGCGATATCGTCTTCACCGAACCCGAGCTGATGCCGCCGGCGGGCTCCGGTTCGCACCCGAATCGCAAAGCTGTCCCGGCCGCCACCGCTACCACTGCCGGCGCGCCTCAGGATTAAGCGGGGAGTTGCGCAGGTGGCCGCCGAGCTCATAACCGTCGCGATCCCGACCCATAATCGCGCCGCGTTGCTCGCCCAGACGCTGGCGAGCCTCGGCCCGCTGGCCATCCCGGACGGCGCCGAAATCGAATGTCTCGTGATCGACAACGCGTCGGCCGATTCCACCGCGTCGGTGGTGCGGTCGGCGGCGGCGGCGCTGAGGTTTCCGGTGCGGAGCGTCGTCGAGGAGCGGCTCGGCTCGAGTTTCGCGCGCAACCGGGCGGTCGATGAGGCCCGCGGCGAGCTGCTCTGCTTCGTCGACGACGACGTGATCGTCGAGCCCGATTGGCTCGTGGAGCTCACCCGCGAGCTAGCGCGGCGGCGTCTCGACGCCGCCTGCGGGATGGTCCTGCCGCGTTTTTTGTCGGCGCCGCCGCAGTGGCTGGGGTCACGCTTGTACGTGAAGCTCGCAGTTCACGACGCGCGTGCGATGGAGCAGATGGAGCCCGGCGAACTCGATCGGCTGGATAATTACTTCAGTGCCAACGTCGCCTTTCGCCGCCAGACCTTCGCCCTGTTCGGACGCTTCCGCGAGGACCTGGGCGTGGTCGGGGGCAATCCGATCTCGGGCGAGGATACGGAACTGTTCGCCCGCATCATTGCGCGCGGCGGGAGCGTCGGCTTCGCGGCGCGCGCCCGCGTCCATCATCTGATCGGAGCCGAGCGGCTGACCCCCGGCTATCTCCGGCGCAAGAGCTTCGCCTTCGGCGTAGGCAGCGCGTTCGAGGGCGGCAGGACCCACAACCGCGTCGAGAAACTGCTTCGCAACGGCGGCCGGATGCTTTGGGCGGCGGCGCGCGGCGATCGCGAGGCGATGATCTATCATCAGCTCGAGATGTGGAATTATTTCGGCTATTGCCGCGGCAGGATGATCCAGTGGAACACGAATCCGCGCTCCTGATCCCGTTCGCCGCGCTCAATCGATCTTGCGATCGAGATTCAACCGTAAAGGAGAGCAACTCATGAAACGTCGAATGCTTACGATCGTGACCGCCGCGGCCCTCGCCCTGCTGATCCATGGCGGGTTTGCGCCACGTCTCCTCGCTCAGCCGTCGCCACCGGCGCCGGCTGACAATCCGCCGCCGCCACCCGGTCCCGGGATGATGGGACGTCCGGGCATGGGCGGACCGGGCACGATGGGTGGACCCACCAGACCGAACTTCCCTGACCTGATGGCTAATCGAATCCGCCACATGCAGGGGCTGGAGCAGCAGGGATGCGGCGGCATGGGGCCCGAGATGGGGATGGGACCCGGCATGGGCATGGGGATGGGCATGATGCCATCCGATAAGAAGAGCCAAGCGCAGATAATGCAGTTGCACGGCAAGACGATGCAGATGTGGGGGGAATGGATGGAGAAGCGCGGCAAGGAGCTCGAGCAGCAGGCCAAGTAACCCGCGCTCACGCTTGCGGCGATCGCCGCTAGATCGCAGAGTCTGCGGCCCTGACGGCGCAGCCGCCCGGTCGATTCGGCCGACCCGCGGCCCTAGAGATCGCCGAGTTTGCGGGCGCGATGATAAAGCTCGTCGCGGAACTCGGGATGGGCGAGCGCGATCAGCGCTTCGGCTCGCTCGGCGGTCGATTTCCCGCGCAGGTTCGCGACCCCGTATTCGGTGACCACATACTGCACGTCGGAGCGCGGGTCGGTCGCCGGCCCCTCGATGCGCGCCACCACGCGCGAGATGCGGCCGCCGCCGGCCGTCGAGTAGGCGGCGAGAATCGATTTGCCGTCCTTCGAGAGCTGGGCGCCGCGCACGAAATCGAGCTGGCCGCCGGGCGCACTGTACTGCTTGCCGGCCACGCTCTCGGAGTTGACCTCGCCGTCAAGCCCGACCTCCAGGAAGGCGTTGATCGAAACCACCCGATCGTTGCGTCCGATCACGTACGGATCGTTCACGTAGTCGACCGGGTAGGCCTCCATGCTCGAGTTGTCGTTGAGGAACTCGTAGAGCGCGCGATCGCCGCCGGCCAGCGTGTAGACGTTCTTGTAGCGGTTGAGATGCTTGTAGCGGTTGGTGACCGCGCCCGAACGGATCAGATCGGCCACCGCCGGCGTCATCAGCTCGGTGTGGATGCCGAGGTCCTTGTGACTCCTGAGCGCCGCGCAGACCGCGTTGGGCACGCCGCCCAGGCCAATCTGCAGCGTGGCGCGCTCGGGCACCAGCTCGACGATATGGCGGCTGATGGCCCGGTCGGTCTCCGTGCTCGGC
The DNA here is from genome assembly GCA_041487135.1 of Binataceae bacterium (SeqCode). Taxonomy (GTDB): domain Bacteria; phylum Desulfobacterota; class Binatia; order Binatales; family Binataceae; genus JAJPIG01. The sequence goes on from JBGPMT010000037.1 coordinate 13,503, forward strand.
CGGCTCGGGAGTTCGGGCAGCGGGAGGTCGCTCTCCACGATCGCGTCGACCTCGCTGATATGGACCGTGCAGTCGCCGAACACGCGCGGCATATGCGGGTTGACCTCGACGATCAGCCGCCGGGCGGCGCGCGCCGCAGGGATGGTGTAGTCGCTGTTGGTGCCGCAACTGAAGAAACCCGCCTTGTCCATTGGCGCGACCATCATGATGAACGCGTCGATGCCGATCTCGGCGAGGATTCGCGGCATGCTGCTGAAGTTGCCCGGCATGTAGGACAGCACCTGCCGCTTGTCCTGCGCGCCGCGCCGCGCCAGCTCGCGCTCGACGACGGTCGGGAAAAACGGATGCAGCTTGAGGACGTCGAGGTACTCGTATTTCAGGATGGTCATCATCGCGGCCGGCGCCGAGTGCGAGTAGTAGAGCCTGAGATGATGGATCTCGCCGGCCTTGATGCGATTCTCGAGCGCCTGCAAAAGCGCGGGTGGCTCGCTTATCGCCATCCCCATCGACAGGCTGCCGCGGGCCGGAATCAGGCGCACCGCGGCCTCCGCCGGCATCAGCTTCGATTGGTAGTCCGACTCGTACATAGTCTCTCGCCGGCGTGGATTTCCTCACGCCATTCGAGCATCTTAAACCACGATGCGCACCTCTATGCCGAGGCGAGCAACATGCAGCCGCCCGTGCCGGAGCGGTGGCGCGCGCACCTGCATCGAGGCGGATGCGCCGCACAGCAGGCCGCAGCAGGAGCGCCGCCGGAGTTCGATCGCCGCGGCTTCCAGCATCTCATGCTGAATAGCCCAGGCGCGCGCTTCCTGCTAGCGATCGCCGGGATCGTGCTGGTGATCGTGGCCGGGATGCTCGGCTACATGGTGATCGAGGGCTTTTCGCCGCTCGACGCGCTCTACATGTCGGTCATCAC
>JBGPMT010000038.1:0-14161 GCA_041487135.1 Binataceae bacterium (SeqCode)
GCCGGCGGTGGAAGCTGCGGCTCCGGCCAGTGCGCCGTTCCTCTGACTTCTCGGGCCGGACTTTTTGGGCGGATTGCTGTCTGCCTCGCTCATCGGTTCACCGGGCCGCCGATCACCACATGGTAGCCGACCGGCGGCGCTCCGCCGAGTTGGCCTCGAGCGGTTTCGACGTATGCCGCAGGAGGCCGGCCCGCGAGCGATGCCGCCCGCTCGCCATCGGCGATCGCATCCTTCCAGTTATGGGCCGAAAAAGCGACGAGACCCAGATAGTGGAACGCGTCCGGCAAGGAACCTGGCGAGGCCTACCACCAATGCCGGTTTCCCGAGCGACACCGAAATGACCCGTTGCAAACTTAGTTGCCGCGTGGGCGCAAACCAAGCCCGCCCGGGGCGGTGCCGTCAGCCGCTGGCAGGTTTCCATGACAATCAAAGCGCGGAGCCTGCTCGGGTGCGGCGTGATTGTAAAGCGCCACCTTCTTGCCTTCACAGCCCAGGACAGAGACGGAGCCGAGCACGGCTGTGACCTCGGGCAGATCGTGGAAATTTACGATCGCGACCGCACACGCCCGCGACTTCCAGAGGCGTTCGAGCCCTGCAAGATCCGGGATGAAGCTGGCCTGGGCGTCGCCATCGTCACCGAATGGTGCCAGCTCCCCACGGTAGCCGACGATCGCCTCGCGGTGACCCGTGTAAAACGGCAGCGATTGAACGAAATGGCGATACGACGCGAGTACACATCCGGAGCGAAGGTATGGCGTAACCACCCTGGCGAGGCGGCGGTAGCTGTAGAAGGCGGCTCCGTCGCGGCGCAGCTTGAGTCCGGCGCCGCAGGCGAGGAGCACACCAATCGCGATTATCGCCAGCGCCATCGCGGGGCGGCCGCGGCGCGCCGGGACAATTGGGGCCAGCGCAATTATGACGAATGCGGCCGCGATCATTGCGCCGTCGATTACCAGCCCGCGCCCAAGCCGATCGGCGAAAATCTTTAACGCCGCCCCGATGGCGCAACCGATGGTCAGGTTGATTCCCGCAAACCATGCGAGAAAGCCTCGCCGTACGTCTCCCGCCACGAAGTGCGCCAACCCGAAGCCGGCGAGGATCGCGATCGGCGGCAGTCCGGGCAGAATATACGACCCGAGTTTCGAGCGCGGAATCGAGAAAAAGATCAGCACGATCCCGAACCACAGGATTAGAAACGCAAGCGGGTCGCGATCGCGCGCCTGATTCGCCGTCCGTTCGCGCCAGAGCTTGGTGGCAGCGGACCACGCGAAACCGAGCCATGGCCAGGTGCCGGCCGCCGCGACCACGAGGAGAAAATACGGGCCCCATCCGTGCTCGGAGCTTTCGAGGTAGCGCGCGACGTGTTCATGCAGCAAAAAGAACCTGAGAAAGCCAGGATTGCGCGCGGCGGCGATCGCAAACCATGGGATGACGATCGCGCCATAGACGGCGATTGAGGCGAGCCATGGCATCCGCGGAATTTCGCGCGCCCGCCGCTCCAGGAGCAAGAAGGCGAGCGCGACTGCGCCGCCGAGCGCCACCGCCACGGGTCCTTTGGCCAGGGTCCCTAGCGCGAGCATGATGGAAGCGGCGATCAGCAGGTTGGGGCTTCCGCGCGTTCGCAGGTTGGGCGTCTCGATGGCGAGGTAAAACGCGCCCAGCGCCGCGGTCAAAAAAAATGCCAGCGCCGGATCGAGCGTCGCAAAGCGCGCGAAGCCGAAAAATAGCGGACTCAGCGCCAGCGCCATCGCCGCCAGCATCCCAACCGCCGCGCCGAACATCGCCTCGCCGATCACCTCCGTGATCGCGACCTCGCCGACGCTGAAGATCGCCGCCGGGAGCCGCACGGCGAACTCGCTCGGGCCAAAAATCCGGATCGATGCGGCGCTCGCCCAGTAGACCAGCGGAGGCTTCTCGAAGTAGCGAACCCAATCGTCGCGGGGCGTGATGTAATCGCCGCTGACCACCATCTCGCGCGCGATTTCCGCGTAGCGACCCTCGTCGGGTTCGAGCAGTGCCGGCCCGCCCAGCCCGGGAAGATAGAGCAGCGCAGCGACCATCACGCATAGCGCGATTCTGCCGGGCTGGGCCCCGCATCGGAAAGGAAGTGATAGCCGGAGAGCTGACAATCCCACAGAAAATAGACCCTCGCGGGTTGCTCCGGAAGGCCCCGGCTACGGAGCGTCGCTTAACCCGCGGGCGCGATCGAGGTTTGCATCGATGCGGATTGGGTCGGAGCGGACCGGCCGGTGCTTTATCTTGGCGTCGGCGTTTGTCAAAATGCAGGAGACTTTCGGGGATCAAGCGGCCTTCGCCGTCAATGGGCATTGAGCCTTCCGGGCAAAATATCGCCGATTCGGGCCAGCAGCGCTTCATCGGAACCGGTTTCGATTGTAATTCCGGTCTACAACGAGTCGGCCAATCTGGATGCGCTCTGGCGTCGGCTCAAGCCGGTCCTGGACGGATGTGGCCGGCGCTGCGAGGTGGTCTTCATCGACGACGGCTCGGCCGATAATTCGCTCGCGATGCTGCGCGAGCTTGCGGGCACGGACAGTCGCATACGCGTGGTCGAGCTGGCGCGCAACTTCGGGCAGCATGCCGCGATCCTGGCCGGCTTCCGTAATTCCCGCGGCGAGGTCGTAATTACGCTGGATGCCGACCTGCAGAACCCGCCCGAGGAGATTCCGCGCCTGCTGGCCGCGATTGACGATGGCAACGACGTGGTCGGTGGATGGCGCGAGGAGCGCCACGACCAGGCCTTCCGCAAATTCGCCTCACGGATGCACAATCGTCTGACCTCGCTAATCGTCGGCGTGCCGATGCACGATTACGGCTGCATGCTACGCGCCTATCGCCGTCATATCGTGGACACGGTGGTGGAATGCGATGAGAAAGCGGCGTTCGTGCCGGCGCTCGCCAATTCGTTCGCCAAACGCGTCGCCGAAATTCCGGTCGGCCACGAGGAGCGCGTCGGGGGAAAATCGCACTATAATCTTCTCAGCCTCGCGAAGCTCAGCCTCAATCTGATCACCGGGTTTTCGCTATATCCGATCCAGATGCTCAGTCTTGCGAGCTTTGCTATTTTCGCGCTGGCGGCGGCTTTTGCGCTGGTTCTGCTGGGCCATCGCATGGTGTATGGGCCACAGGAAGAAGGTGCGATGTGGGTTCTGTTCGCGGTCACCTTCGGACTCATCAGCATTATTTTTCTGGCGGTGGGTCTGATTGGCGAGTATGTCGGCCGCATCTACCTGGAAGTCAGGCGCAGGCCGAACTACATCGTGCGCGCTGTGCATGACGCCGACTCCGAGCAGCACGAGTCTTCGCTTCGCCAGTGACCGCCCCGGAAATGTCCCGCGCCGCCGGGCGTGCGATCGATAGCGCGCCCTGCGTGCTCTTCGCCTACCATCAGATGGGCCACGATTGCATGGCGGCGCTGCTCGCGATGGGCGCGCCGGTAGCGGCGCTTTTCACCCATCAGGACAGCCCGGGCGAGGAGATCTGGTGGGATTCGTGCGCGGCGCTGGCACGCCGCAATTCGATTCCCGTGCATACGCCCGAGAAGCTCGACCGCGGATGGATCGATCAAATCGCGGCGCTCCACCCGGCGATAATCTATTCCTTCTACTATCGCTACCTGATTCCCGGCGAGCTTCTGCGGCTGGCCCCGTTGGGCGCCTACAATCTCCACGGCTCGCTGCTGCCCAACTACCGCGGACGCGCGCCGGTCAACTGGATGATCGTCAATGGCGAGCGCGAAGGCGGTGTCACACTGCATCATATGGTCGCACGCGCCGACGCCGGGGATATCGTGGCGCAGCGCGCGCTCGCGATTGCCGACGACGACACCGCGCTGACGCTCTATCGCAAGCTGGTCCCGCTCGGCGTCGAGCTGATTCGCGAGTTCCATCCGCTGATCGTTGCCGGCCGCGCCCCGCGGCGTCCGCAGGACCTCACCCAGGGCAGCTATTACGGCCGGCGCGGACCCGAGGACGGGCGCATCGACTGGCGATGGCCGGCGCGGCGGATCGTCAACCTGGTGCGCGCCGTGACCCATCCTTATCCCGGCGCGTTCTGCTTCATCGCGGGCCGCAAGCTGTTAATCTGGCAGGCCGGAATCGGCGCCGAGTCAGATAGTCGCGGCGTGGCGGGTGCGGTGCTCGCCACCGGCGAGGGCGGGGTCGAAGTCGCGGCAGGCGAGGGGGTCGTGCTGCTCAAGCGGGTACAGCTCGAGGGTGAAACTGAACAGCCGGCGGACGAACTGATCGGCCGCGCAGCCGACGGGCGCCGGCCGAGATTGGAGTAGGCGGAGATTTCATGCGGGTTCTGATTACAGGCGGCGCCGGGTTTCTGGGCTCCCATCTGTCCGACGCTTTTGTCGCGCGTGGCGACGAGGTCTTTGTCCTCGACACCGGCTCGATCGCAAAAGTGCGCCATCTCTTGAGCCACACGCGCTTTCATTACGTGCACGACACCATCTTCAACCTCGAACTGCTCGACAGCCTGGTCGCCAAGACCGACCTGATCTATCACCTGGCGGCGGTGGTCGGCGTCGAGCATTACGTCGGCGACCCGTACGAGACCTTGAACGTCAATGTCAACGGCACGCAGAACATCCTCAAGGCCGCCTACAAGAACAACAAACGCGTGGTCTTCAGCTCGACCTCGGAGGTTTACGGGCGCAATCCCAAGGTGCCGTGGCGCGAGGACGACGATCGGGTGCTCGGCGCGACCACCATCGACCGCTGGTGCTACTCGACTTCCAAGGCGGTGGGCGAACATTTCTGCTTCGCCTACCACAAGCTCGGACTGCCGGTTACGGTGGTGCGCTACTTCAACGTCTACGGGCCGCGGCTCGATAAGGTCGACGTCGGCCGGCTGTTCACGATCTTCATCGGCCAGTTGCTGCGCGGCGCCGACCTGACGGTGGTCGGCGACGGCGCGCAGACGCGATGCTTCACCTATGTGACCGACGCTATCGAAGCGACCGTGCAGGCCGGGCTCAACCCGGCCGCCGACGGCCAGGCGATCAATATCGGGACCGATCGGGAGACCTCGGTGCTCGAATTCGCCAAGCTGATGATCGAGTTGTTCGGGCCCACCGCCTCGAAGATCAAATTCGTCAGCCAGGAAGAGATCTACGGATCGAGCTACGAGGACATCCCGCGCCGGGTGCCCGACAACACCAAGATGCGGACGCTGCTCGGCGTCACGCCCAAAATCGGGTTGCGCGAGGGCACCAAGCTCGCGATGGACTGGTTTCGCGAGCAGGCCCCGCAGTAGCCGTCTGGCCACCATCGGGCAGAAGCGTGGGCGCACGATGGAGATAGCGCTCAAGGTCGACGTCGACACCCATCGTGGGCTCGAGCAGGGCGTGCCGCGGATCGCCCGCGCGCTCGAACGCGAAGGGCTGACCGCGAGCTTCTATATTGCGATGGGTCCCGACAATTCGGGACGCGCGATTGTGCGTGTGCTCCGTAACCGCGGCTTCGCGCAAAAGATGGTGCGTACGCGGGCGGTCTCGATGTACGGCCTGCGCACCGTGTTGTCCGGGACCGTCCTGCCGGCGCGGCCGATCGCGCTGGCGCTCCCGCGGACCGTTCAAGCGCTGGCCGACTCGGGTTTCGAAGTCGGAGTGCACGGCTACGATCACGTGCGCTGGCAGGACCACATCGACGACCTGGGCGAGCGCGCGATTCGGGTCGAACTCGAAGACGCGTTCGAGGCCTACCGCGCGATCTTTCGCGCGCCAACGAAGGGCTTCGCGGCGCCCGGATGGCGCACCAATGCAACCGCGCTCAAGCTGCTCGACGGGATGGGGCTCAGCTATCGCAGCGATACGCGCGGTTCGTCGCCCTATCGATGCGTGGTCGGCGCGGACACCCTCGGCACGCCCGAGATCCCGACTACGCTGCCCACGCTCGATGAGGTGATGAACCGGCCCGGCCTCGGCGACCCAGCCTCGATCGTGAACTTCTATCTCGAGCGGATGCGTCCCGACGCGCTCAACGTCCATACGGTGCACGCCGAAACGGAGGGGATGGGCCAGTTCGAAACGTTCGCGGCGCTGGTTCGCGCGCTCAAGGATCGCGGCGCGGCGTTCGTGCGAATCGTGGATGTTGCCGCTCGGATCGACCCCGAGGCTCTGCCGCGATGCCCGGTAATCCGCACCTCGCTCGACGGCCGCGCGGGCTGGATTTCGACGCAAGGTTCGCTCGCGAACTGACCGGGATGGCATGCTAGCCTCGCGATGAGGGCCGAATCGGTCTACCTGTCATGGTCGCGGAAAGCTTCTTGGCGGAAGATCCCCGTGAGCTTGGCCTCGATCCCGAGAAGGTCGAGGCGTTGCTCGAGCGCGCCGGCCAGGAGGTTCGCGACGGGCTGCTGCCGTCCGCGCAAGTCGCGATCGCACGCCATGGCAGGATCGCGGCGATGCGTACCTGGGGCAGCGCCGTCCAGGGCGGTATCGAGCGTCCGGCGACCAACGCAACCCTGTATCCCGTCTTCTCGTGTACCAAGGCGATCGTAGCGGCCGCGACATGGATCCTGATCGGCGAGCGGAAGCTCGATCCAGCCGAGCGCGTCGCGGAGATCATCGATGAGTTCCGCGTCAACGGCAAGCACGCGGTCACCGTCGAGCAGCTCCTGCTGCACACCTGCGGATTTCCGAGCGCACCGCTGCCACCGCTGGAGTGGCCCGATCGGCGCAAGCGGCTCGATCGCCTGGCATCATGGCGGCTCGAATGGCCGCCGGGCAGCCGCTTCGTTTACCATCCGACCGCGAGCTTCTGGGTGATAGCGGAAATTCTTGAACGGCGCTGCGGCGGCGATTTCCGCGCCTTCATCCGGAATCGAATCGCGGAGCCGGCGGGACTCGAAGATCTCAACGTCGGCCTCGATCGCTCGAAGCATTCTCGCGTCGCCGACCTGGTCCTGGTGGGCGAGCCGCCGGGCGCCGAGGAACTCAAGCGGATGGGTCTGCCGGACGTGAGCCAGCGCGCGGCCGCCGAGCAGGCGCTGCTCGGCATCAATCAGCCGGCGCTGCGCGAGGTTGGGATTCCCGGCGGTGGCGGGCTGATGACCGCGGGCGACCTGGCGTTGTTCTATCAGTCGCTGCTAGGCCATCTTGACGGATCGCGCGACCTTGGTATCTGGCGTCGCGATACCCTGGAAGAGCTATTGCGCGTGCGCTCCGGCGAGCTCGCCGACCCGATCCTCGGCGTCCGCGTGAACCGGGCATTGGGAGTGGTGGTCGCCGGCGATGACGGCCGTGGCATCTATCGCGGTTTCGGCGTCGGCAACTCAGCGGCAGCCTTCGGACACGGCGGCGCGGGCGGTCAGATCGGATGGGCGGACCCGGCTAGCGGGATCTCGTTTGCCTACTGCACGAATGGGATGGATCGAAATTCCATCCGCCACGGACGCCGCGGTGTCGCGCTTTCCAGTCTTGCTGCCGACTGCGTTAGTCGGGCGCGGAACCTCAACTGAGAAACGGATTATCCAGCACGATAATCGCCTCGCGCGCGGCGCCCACCCCGACCATCGCAAGCTTCACGCCGCCAAGCTGCCCGATTCTGTCAAGGTAGCGGCGGGCGTTCACCGGAAGCTCGCCGAGCGAACGCGCCCCGCTGATATCTTCGTTCCAGCCGGGAAGCTCTTCGTAAATCGGCCGCACTTTCTCGAGCGCCGATCGCCCCGCCGGCATCGCGTCGTATTGCCGGCTGCCGATCTGGTAGGCGTAGCAGATGCGCAGCGGATTCACACCGGTCAGGACGTCGAGCTTGGTGAGCGCCAAACCCCACATCCCGTTGAGCCGCGCAGCGTAACGCGCCAGCACCGCATCGAACCATCCGATTCGCCGCGGACGCCCGGTGGCGCTGCCGAACTCGTCGCCCTCCTCGCGTAACCGGTCGCCGAGCGCGCCCTTAATCTCGGTCGGGAAGGGGCCGCCGCCGACGCGGGTCGTGTAGGCCTTGCTGATCCCGAGCACCGCATCGAGCCGGCCCGGCGGAAGACCGCCACCCGAGAAGACCGCGCTTGCCACGCAGTTCGATGAGGTGACGAACGGATAGGTGCCGTGATCGATATCGAGCATCGTGCCGTGCGCGCCTTCAAACAGGACGCGCCTGCCCGCCGCGACCGCCTCGGCGACGAACGCGGCGGTGTCGGCCAGATACGGCGCCAGCCGCCGGCGCATCGGCCCGATCCGCGCGAGCAGGCTTTTGCCGTCGACCGGCTTGGCTTTGAGCACGCTCTTCAGGTAGAGATTTTTCTCCCTCAGGTTGTATTCCAGCCGGGTCTTGAAGGCGGCGGGCTTCAAGAGGTCGGCGAAACGCAGCCCCGAGCGCGCCATCTTGTCTTCGTAGGCGGGGCCGATTCCGAAGCCGGTGGTTCCGACCTTGCGCCGGCCGAGCCGCTGCTCGCGCGCGCGATCGATCATCTGATGGTACGGCATTACGAGATGCGCGTCGCAGCTGATCTTCAGGAGCGCCGGGTCGGAGAGATGCGAATGCGCCTTCAGCCGGTCGATCTCTTCGATCAGCGCGAACGGGTCGATCACCATCCCGTTGCCGATCACGCAGACCTTGCCGGGATGCAGCGCGCCGGCCGGAATCATCCGCAGGATGAACTTCTCACCGCCCACGACCAGCGTGTGCGCAGCGTTGTTGCCACCCTGGAATCGCACCACCAGGTCGGCATCCGCGGCGAGCAAGTCGACGATTTTCCCTTTCCCCTCGTCGCCCCACTGCGTACCAATCACCGCCACTGTCTGCATAGGTTCTTCAGTTTCGTTCTCCGGCAGCGTGCTCGCGGAAATTTCAGCGCGGTGCTTGCGGAGTACGTCTCCCCTCGGGTCGTACCGCTCAGAACTTGATGAACTCTGCGGAAGTTATCGCCGGAATCGTCTTGAGGCGCTCCAGGATCTCGTTGGTTACGGGTTCGTCGACCTCGACCAGGCTGAGCGCCAGTCCGCCGACGCGGTCGCGCCCCAGTTCCAGCCCCGCGATGTTGATGTTCGATTGCCCGAGCATCGTGCCGATCGCGCCGACCACGCCCGGAACGTCGCGGTTGTGCAGCATCAGGAAGTAGCCTTGCGGGACCGCCTCGACACGGTAGCCGTCGATCCGGATCAGGCGCAGCGCATGATTGCCGAACACCGCGCCGGCCACCTCGTGGCTTCCGGCCGGGGTCTCGACCGCGACCGTGAGCGTGTCGATGTAATCGGTCGCTTCGCGCGAACGGGTCTCGGTGACCTTGATTCCGCGCTCGCGCGCGAGGTAGGGCGCGTTGACGTAGTTGAGCGGCTGGTCGAGAAATCGGCTCAACAGTCCCTTGAGCACCGCGGCGGTCACCTGTTCCGCCTTGAGGCTCGCGGCCTCGCCGCCCAGCCCGACCGTAACCTGCTTGGGCGCTTCGCTGATGATCTGGCCCAGGAACTGGCCGAGCTTCTGGCCGAGCTGCAGATGAGGCTCGAGCGTCTCGAGCTCCTGCGGCGAGAGCGCCGGAATATTGACCGCGTGCTGGATGGTTCCTTCGAGCAGGAAGTCGATCACCTGCTGCGCGATATCGACCGCGACCTGTACCTGCGCCTCGTCGGTCGCGGCGCCGAGATGCGGGGTCGCGATGACGCTGTCGAGCTTGAGCAGCGGATGGTCGGGCGGGGGCGGCTCCTGGGCGAAGACATCGAGCGCGGCGCCGGCCACCGTACCTGCGACGATCGCTTCGTGCAACGCCTGCTCGTCGACGATTCCGCCGCGCGCGCAGTTGATTATTCGCACGCCTTTTTTCATCAGGGCGAAGGCCGCTCGCCCCACCAGCCCGCGCGTATCGTCGGTGAGCGGCGTGTGGACCGTGATAAAGTCCGCGCGCCTGAACAGCTCGTCGAGCGTCACCAGCTCCACCCCGATACGCGCCGCCGCCTCGGCGGTCAGGATCGGATCGAAGCCGATCACCTTCATCTTGAGGCCGACCGCCCGTTCGGCGACGATCCGGCCGATATTGCCGAGTCCGATCACGCCCAGCGTCTTGCTGCTGATCTCCGTGCCGGTGAACTTGCCGCGCTCCCAGCGCCCGGCCTTGAGCGAGGCGTCGGCGGCCGGGATATGGCGCGCCAGCGCCATCATCATGGAGATCGCATGCTCGGCGGTCGTGACGCTGTTGCCGAGCGGGCTGTTCATCACCACGATTCCGCGCCGCGTCGCCGCGTCGAGATCGACGTTGTCGACTCCGACGCCGGCCCGGCCGATGACCTTCAGCGAATCCGCGGCCTCGATCACCTCGCGCGTCACTTTGGTGCCGCTGCGGATGAGCAGTCCGTCGTAAGGCCCGATAATCTTCGCCAGCTCCGCCGGCTTGAGCCCGATCTTGATGTCGAGTTCGATCTTGGGACAGCGCCGCAGGATTTCGATGCCCTGCTCGGAGAGGGAATCGCTCAGCAGGACGCGGAAGCTCGCCGCCATCGGCTCACGCACCCCGCTCGATACGACGCTGCACGGCGGCCAGGCCGGCGCCCAAATCGAACTCGCGGTAGCCGGCTTCTCTGAGCGCCAGCTCGAACGCGCCGACCGCCACCAGCATGTCGAACGGGCTTACGTATCCCATGTGGCCGATGCGAACCAGCTTGCCCTTCATCTGATCCTGCCCGCCCTGGACCGATACGCCGAGCGCGTCGCGCATATGACGGACGACCCTGCCGCCGTCGATTCCCGGCGGGGTGAGAAACCCGGTCACGCCGGGGGCCGGGTTGTCGGGCGCGATCAGCTTGAGTCCCAGCGCCGGAGCCGCGGCCCGCGCCGCCTCGGCCATCAGCCGATGGCGCGCGAAGACCTGGGGCAGCGTCTCGGCGTGGATCATCTCCAGTGATTTGTTGAGCCCGAAGACCAGCGAGACCGCGGGCGTCCAGGCGGTCGTATGTTCGTCGCGCTGGAGTCTCAGTTCGCGCGGCAGGTCGAAGTAAAAGCGCGGCGTCTTGACTTCCATGGCCCGCGCCAGCGCTCGGTCCGAGAGCGCGATCATTGCGAGCCCCGGCGGCAGCATCAGGGCTTTCTGGCTGCCGGTGACGAGCGCGTCGATCCCCCATTCGTCCATCTTCTGCTCGTAGACCCCGACCGAGGTGATTCCGTCGACGATCAGCATCAAGTCGCGCCCGCGCGTCAGTTCCGCAATCTGCGGCACCGGATGGACCGCGCAGGTCGAGGTCTCGCTCGCCTGGACGAAGACCGCGCGCGCGTTCGGATTGGCCCGCAGCGCCTCTTCGATCTGCTCGGGGCGAACGGCTTTGCCCCACTCGACCTTGAGCTCATGGCCGGCCATCCCGTGCCCGCTCAGGATTCGGCCCCATCGTTCGCCGAACTTGCCGCCATCGACGAAGATCGCATGCTCGCCCGGCTTGAGCAGGTTGGTGACCGCCGCCTCCATCGCACCGCTGCCACTGGCGGCAAGCAGGATCACCTCCTGCCGCGTGCCGAGCAGCGGCTTCATCTGTTCGCGCGCCTGGTCGAGCGCCGCGCTGAACTCGGGCGTGCGATGATGGATGATCGGGCGGGCCATCTCGAGCAGCACTTCGGGAGGAACCGGCGCGGGTCCGGGGGTGAAAAGATATTTTTTGATTGGCGGCACGGCTTATGCGGACATCGGGCAACTCAGCCGGGGACTCCAAAAAAAAGCCTGGTGCCCCCGGAAACGGAGCGCCAGACCCCAACTCTCTGCGAGCCCCCGCGAGCTCTCCTGCGCATTCTGAATAACTGACCCCGCCACGCACTGTCAAGGTGGGTGCCGCGGGGCCGGTTGCGGATTGAAAAACCACTGCCGCAGTTGTTAAACGAAGAGTGGCCGGTCGAATGGGACTCGAATACGAACTCCGTGACGGTGCGCTCGTCTGGATCAGAAATCCACACACGGGCGTGATTTCGTACGTCGTTGACGTGCGCGGAAAAAGCTTTGCCTTTGCGCTCGGCGAGCGCCATATCCCGCAAAGCGGTCACCTGCTCGGTCCCGAGGCAATCCGCCATGCCACCCGCGACTGCCCCTTCTGTCCGGGCAACGAGGAGGCCACGACTCGGGAGTTGTTTCGCATGACCGCGCAAGAGATGCCCGGATGGAACGGCGGCGCGCGCGACACGCCGTGGGTGATCCGCGTGGTCAACAACCTTTTCCCGCGCATCCCCGACGAACTCACCGGCGGGCGTAACGAGTCGTACATCGTGATCGAAGACCCGCGGCATTTTGTCGACGCGCCGCGCGCGCCCGGCGATCTGATGTATACCGGGGCGCTCGGCGAAGAGCATTTCTTTCAGTTGCTGATGAGCGACGCGCGCGTGATTCGAGGCGCGTTCGAAAATCCCGCGGTCCGCTCGGTGGTGATCCGCAAGAACCAGGGGCGCGAGTCGGGCGCCTCCCAGCCGCATCTGCATCAGCAGATAATCGGCTCGCCGGCCGCGCTGCCGGCGCTGGCCGCCGAGGCGCGCACCGGCCGCGAGCATCCGGAGTTCTGGAACGAGCTGCTCGAACTGGTCGAGCGTCTTGGCCTGGTGCTCGAGCGCCACGGCGCCGCAATCAGCTTCCAGAGCCCGATTGGCGCTTTCCCGCGCAGCTACGACGTCGTGATGCCGGGGTGCCGCGGGATGCTCCACGAACTCGCGCCCGACGAGCTGCGATCGTTCGCGCGCCTGCTGTTCAGATTGCTCTGCGTGCTGGGGCCGCTGCCGCTCGATTACGAAATCCACCAGGGCGAGGGTCTGCCGATTCATGCGCACGTCAACGCGCGGCTCTATCCATATTCCAATGTCGCGGGAACGCTGAACCTGCCCAGCACGATTTTCGAAACCGCGGCCGCGATTCGCAAGGCCCTCGAGCGCATCTGAGCGGATTACTCGCCGCGCCAGACCGGCTTGCGCTTTTCGACGAAGGCGCGCGCGCCCTCCCTGAAATCCTGGCTGTTGCGGACCTTGGACGAGAACACCTCGATATCCTCGCGCTCGGCGTCGTAAGCGTCGCGCATGCATCGGCGCACGATCATCTTGAGCGATCGCATCGAGAGCGGCGCGTTGTTGACCAGCTTCTCGGCCAGCGCCTCGGCGGCCGGATCGAGCTCCTCGTTGGCGACCACCTGATGGACCAGGCCCATTTGCAGCGCGTGGCGCGAGTCGATGAGGTCGGCGGTGAGCAGGATGTAGTTGGTATTGGGCGCGCCCACCGTCTCGATCAACTTGCGCGCGAAGTCGAATGGCACGGTGAGCCCAATCTTGCCGAGCGTCATGCCCATGCGGGCGTCGTCCGAGGCGATCCGGAGGTCGCAATGCAGCGCAAGTTGCAGGCCGCCGGCGATCGCTGCGCCGCGCACGGCCGCAACCGTCGGAATCGGCAGCTGCTCGATGCGCCGGTAGAGGCTCTCGAGCGGCGACGGATCGTTGCCGCGCTCGATGGCGGCGGCCTCCGCCAGGTCGATTCCCGAGCAGAAGCTGCGTCCCTCGCCGCGAATCACCAGCGCGCGGACCTCGCGATCCTGTTCGACCGCGGTGAGCCCACGGTCCAGCGCCTCGATCATCGGGGCGTTCAGCGAGTTGCGCTTTTCGGGCCGGTTCAGCGTGAAAACCGCGTAGTTGGGACGGCGCGTGATGCGGATGAGTTCATCGGCCATGACGATTACCTCTCTTACCGGCTAAGCGACGATGCTCAGCAGCTTGTCGGGCACGTAGATGATCTTGCGCGGCGGCTTGCCGTTCAGATGGCGCACGACCGCGTCGCTCCGAAGCGCCATCCCGCGGACCTCTTCCTCGGTTGTCCCCGCGCCGACCTGCAGGCGATCGCGCACCTTGCCGTTGATCTGCACCACGACCGTGACCAGTTCGTCGCGCACGAGTTCGGGATCGTACTTGGGCCAGGGCTGCAGATGCACCGAGCCATCGTGGCCGAGCGCGCGCCACAATTCTTCGGCGATATGCGGCGCCATCGGCGCGAGCATGACGACGTAGGTCTCGATCGCGAAGCGGCCGATCGCCGCGGGATCGAGCCGCGCCGCGTAATTCAATTGATCCATCAGCGCGGCGAGCGCGGTGTTGAAACGCTGGCGCTCGATATGGTCGGTGACGGTGCGGATGGCCTTGTGGGCGCGGCGCAGCGTCTCCGCGTTGGGCGAGCCCGGCGGGCATCCGGCCTCGACGTA
>JBGPMT010000039.1:0-14026 GCA_041487135.1 Binataceae bacterium (SeqCode)
CGCTGTGGAGCTCGATGACTCTGGCCGAGAACGTTGGCCTGCCGCTCGGCGAATTCACCGACCTCAATACCAGCGAGATCCGGGAGATCGCGTCGCTCAAGCTCGCGCTGGTCGGCCTCAGCGGGTTCGAAGACTACTACCCGAGCGAAATCAGCGGCGGCATGCAGAAGCGGGCCGGCCTGGCGCGGGCGATCGCGCTCGATCCCGAAGTGCTGTTCTTCGATGAGCCGTCGGCGGGGCTCGACCCGTTGAGCTCGCGGTTGCTCGATGATCTGATTCTGCAACTGCGCGACAGCCTCGGCGCCACGATCGTGGTCGTGACGCACGAACTCGCGAGCATCTTCACCATCGGCAACAACAGCGTTTTCCTCGACCTCGAGAGCCGCACGCAGATCGCCGTCGGCGAACCGAAGTACCTGCGCGATCATAGCGAGCATCCAGGCGTGCGGCGTTTCCTGACGCGCGGCGCCGGTGCCGCGCGGCCGGAGCAGAGCAGTGGGCAGCCGCTTTAGCCCTAAGTTCGTCGGCGCCTTCGTCATCAGCGCCCTGGCCTTGTTCGTTATCAGCGTGGTGCTGCTTGGCTCCGGACGTTTATTCACGCATGCACCCCGGTACGTGCTCTACTTCAAAGGCAGCGTCAACGGATTGCGCGTCGGGGCTCAGGTCAAGGTGCGCGGAGTGCCGATCGGCTCGGTCACGCAGATTCGATTGAGCTTCGATCCAGCGGCCGAGGCGGCGTACCGCGCGCAGCATCGCGATGCGATTCTGATCGCGGTGGTAATCGAGGTCGACCTGGAACAGCTTGCGGGGTTGGGTGGAATCAGGGTCAACGAGCTGAAGAACTCCGACGCTGTTCGTGAAGCGGTGAAGCGCGGACTCAGGGCCTACCTCGGCACCGAAAGTCTGGTGACCGGACTGCTGTTTGTGGCCCTCGACTTCAAGCCCGGAACTCCGGAGAATCTGGTGTTGCCGCCCGATTCGCGCCATCTCGAGATCCCGACCATACCGACCGCCCTCGAGGAAGCGCAGGAGAACATCAATGTCGCCCTTGCCAAGCTGCGCAAGGTTGATTTCGAGGCGCTGTTCACGTCGCTGACCGAGACCCTCGATGCGCTCCGGCAGCTGGTAAGTTCGCCGCGCACACAGGCAGTCGTCGATTCCTTGACCCGGACCACGGACAGTCTCGACAAGACCTCGAAGAGCTTCCGCGAGCTCGCTGAGAAACTTCACGGCGAGATTGCGCCGCTGAGTCTGAGCCTGCAACGTACTTCCGACACCGCCAACCTAGCCTTGCAGCAAGCGAGGGAAACGCTCGCAACCATCCAGACCACGGTGGACCCTGAATCACCGCTGGGATACCAGTTGCACGAGACGCTGGTCCAACTATCCGAGGCGGCGCGTCAGATGCGCGAATTGGCCGAACTCCTGCAACGTAATCCAAGCGCAATTATCCGCGGCAAGGCGGCCAACGAGGCGGGCCATTGAGCCTTTCGGGATTGCGATTCGCTACGATGGTTCTGTTCGCTATCGTCGCGGCCGCGGGATGCTCGCCGCTGGCGCCGCGGCCCGACCTCACGAAATTCTACCTGCTCACCCCGGCACCGAATCCGGGCACTCAGCATCCGGTTGTGAGTTCGTCTCCCGGACGAACCATCGGATTGGGGCCGGTTCATTTTCCGGACTATCTGTCGCGCGACCAGGTGGTCACGCGGGTGTCACCCAACCAGGTCGAGGTTTCTGATACCAATCGCTGGGCCGAAGCGCTTGACAGCAACTTCACGCAGGTCCTGTCGGCCGAACTGGCGGAGCTGCTCCCGTCGGATCATGTCGTAAAGTTTCCATGGAGCCGACCTGCGGCTATCGACTACCAGCTCCGGGTTGAGGTTTCGCGTTTCGAGGCCGACCGTGACGGCAGCGTCTATCTTTCGGCGCGCTGGACACTCATCGATTCCCGTCATGGCCGGCAACTCTTCTCCGCCGAATCGCATCTGAAGGAGGGCATCAATGCGAGTGAGCCCGCCGGCGACGCGGCAGCGTTGAGCCGCGCGCTGAGTGAATTCAGCCGCCAGGTCGCAGAGCGCATTCGTCAATTCGAAAACGGCTGATATCGCTCGCGGCGACGGATTTTGCGGCCGGGGGCATCGCGTTTGACAGCCGATCCGGTCCGTCCTAGAGACAAACAGAGAGAGGAAATCATCGATGGCGAATCTCAGGCCGCGTACGACCCGGCCGAAAACTCCCGCAAAGCATCCCTTTGAATTGCCGCCGCAAGGGGTGCTGCGCACCTACATGGAGCGCGCAAAAACGACGCTCGCGGAACCATTTGTCGGTATCACGCCCGACGGCAAGGTTGCGCCAGGCCTGTTCTCGATCCGGAAGACCGGCATCTCCGTGCAGCCGATCATCGACGCCGCCCGGGATTTTACTGCCGCCCTTACTCCCGATCAGAAAAGCACCGCCAGCTTCAGCGTCGACGACAAGGCGTGGGAGCTGTGGTGCAACGTGCATCCCTACCTGGTGCGTCACGGCGTGTGTCTCGACGACTTGAACGACGATCAGAGGGGCCGCGCTCTCGCCCTGGTCCGCGCGAGCATGAGCGCCGCGGGCTATCAAACCGCGCGAGACGTGATGAAGCTCAATGAGACCATTCGCGAGATTACCGGCCGCGACGAAGAGTACGGCGAGTGGATGTACTGGATGAGCCTGTTCGGCGCGCCCTCCGCGGCCGATCCCTGGGGCTGGCAGATCGACGGACATCATCTGATCATCAATTGCTTTGTGCTCGGCGATCAGATCGTGATGACCCCCAACTTCATGGGCTCTGAACCGGCCTGCGCCGACCGCGGCAAGTACGCCGGCACCCGCGTATTCCGCGAGGAAGAGTCATACGGCCTGGCGCTGATGAAGAGCCTCACCTCCGAGCAGCGCCAGAAGGCGAGTATCGGAACCCAGCTTCCGTTCGACGCTTTCACCACCGCCTTTCGCGACAACCTGCACCTGAAGCACGAAGGCATCCGATACGATGAGCTGTCGGAAGAGCAGCGCCGGTCGCTGATGCGGCTCATAGAGCTTTACGTCGGCCGCATCCGTCCCGGTCACGCCGAAATCAGGCTCGAGGAGGTGAAGGAGCATCTTCAGGAAACCTATTTCGCCTGGATCGGCCAGGTCGACGATCAGAGTCCGTTCTATTATCGAATCCACGGCCCGGTGATCCTGATCGAGTTCGACCATCAACCGGGAATTGCGCTCGACAACGACGAACATTCCCGCAACCACATCCACACCCTGGTGCGGACGCCGAACGGCAACGATTACGGCAAGGACCTGTTGCGGCAACATTACGAGCAGTTCGATCACTCACATCCGCACACCCCGCATCGACTGGGGAAAATCTAACGGCGCGTGAATAGTCAGTCCTGATTATCGAGGTGCCCGGTGGCTCACGAATTGACCAAAGAATACATGGAAGCGCAGATTCGCGGCTATTTCGAGGCCTGCAACTCGGGCGACCCGGAACGTATCGCCAAGTACTTCGAGTCCGACGCAGTGCATTACTTTCCGCCTGGGATGTACAACGGTCCGTTCCGCGGCGCCCGCGCGATCGCCGAGCGCTGGCAGCAGTTTGTCAAGACCATCGGCTCGTACTGGACCGTCGACCGGGTATTGTGCGACCCCGCCTCGCGCCAGGCGGTAATCGAATGGACTCACTTCAAGCGCAAGGACGGCAGGATATTGCGCGGGGACGAATGGTACGTTTTCAGCGAGCGTGGCCTGATCGCCGAAATCCGCGCCTACTACGCCTCGCCGCAGGACCCGTCATTGGAGCGATTGGAACTCGGGGGCTTCGACTACGAGAAGCTCGGCTACCCGACGAAGGTTCCCAAGTAGACAGATGTGTCGCGGACTAAGCTTTGGAATGGAAGTACGGTATCACTTCTTTCGCGAAGACCTGGGCAAGGTCGGTTGGTAATTCGTAGGATTTGAACCCGAGCAGATAGAAGTGGGTAATCCCACGGCTGACCACGGTTTCGAGTTTGGCGATTATCTCCCGCGCGGTACCCATTAAAGTATATTTCGAGCAGAACAGGTCGAGCACCTCGTCGGGTACCCAGTCGGTCAAGGCGACCGCGCGATCCCAGTCCTCACAATGGTTTACGTCCGGGTAAAGCTCCGGCATCGGACGGGGAGTGGGAATCGGGATGCCGACGGCCTTTAGTGCCTCCGGCCAGTGCATAGCGAAGAGCGCCGCGTAGGGCCGGGCCAACCGGCGCGCCTCGCGCCAGTCCGCGCCGACGTAGCAGTAGGCGCCGAGCATCAGGTCGAGATCGGCCAGGGCGCGGCCGGCCCGCTCGGCGCCGGTCCGGATGTTGCCGATCGCATAGTCGAGGTTGTCGCGGTCAACACCCGCCAGCAGCATCGCGCCGTCAGCCACTTCGCCCGCGACCTGCAGCATCTTGGGGCCGGTGGCCGCCAGATAGATGGGCGCGGCGGCGGTGCGTCCTTCGGCGCTTTTCATCCTGAGCTTCCGGTCGGCGAAATCGACCCATTGGCCGGCGCCAAAGCCGCGAATCGTGCGGATCGCGTTGCGCATTTCGGCGACCTTGGTCGGCTTGAGGCCGATGAGCCGTACCGAGCTGTCGCCCTGGCCGATTCCCAGGATCGCGCGGCCGTCTGACAACTCGTTGAGCGAAGTAATTGCACAGGCGGTGACCGTGAGATGGCGGGTCACCGGGGTAGTGACGCCGACCCCGATTCCGATCTTCGAGGTGGCGAGCGCGACCGCCGAGAGCGTGATCCACGCATCGCGCCACAATAGTTGCGAATCGGGAATCCAGACCGAGTCGAAGCCCGCCGCCTCCGCGGCCGCCGCCTGCTTCGCGATCGCTCGCGCGGGTTCGCAGGCGGGCAGCCGGAGGCCGAACTTGATGCTCATCGCGCGCTGACGCCCAGGCCTTCGGCGCTGGCAGATTGCGCGGCGGCGATCTGTTTCGGCACCGCCACGGCGAGGCTCACGACCGCGCCGATCAAGGCAATCAGCGCACACAACCCGAACGCATCGCGATAGCCCTGCGTGACATCCACGATCCAGCCGCCGATGAACGGCGCGAACGACAGTCCCAGGAACAGCACGAACTGGCCGGCACCCGAGAAGAAGCCGAACGACTTGAGCCCGAGCGTCTGGGCGAGGAGCAGCGCCAGAAGACCGGTCGGCGAGGCGACCGAGAAGCCGAACAAAACTACAAACAGGATTTTCAGCCCCGTCGTACTCGCGCCCAGTAACGCCCAAAAACTGACCGCCATCATCACGAAGCAGAGCGACAGTACAAATTTGCCGCCGAGCCGATCACCGAACAGGCCCATCAGCAGGGCCGCCACCGTGCCGACCAATTCGTACCACACGATGAGCATCGCGGCCCCATGCGGGGTCATGCCGAGCTTGATGAAGAACGGAATCAGATGGGCTACCGGCAGACCGACGGCGAATCCGTAGCACGCGTACGCGGCCATGATCAGCCAGAAGGCGCTGCTGCGGAACCCTTCGGCGATCGCCAGCCCCGGCAGTTCGCCGTGCGAATCGGCATGCGCCGCTCCTGTAGGCGGACGCGATCGCACGAGCAGCAGGATGACCGGGATAACGATCACCGCGATCGGCACCGCCGAGGCGAGATAGGCGCCGCGCCATCCCCACCATCGCACGCCCGCGTCCGCCGCCAGCACCATCACGAGTCCGCCGAATGCGGTGCCCGCCGCGGCGATTCCGAAAGCCGTTCCGCGCAGCCGCTCCTCGAACCAGTTCGCAACGATCACCTGCGCCGGAACCAGGGTGGACATCGCCAGCGCGACGCCCAGGATCATGAACGCCGCCAGCATCACGCCGTAGGTATGGGCCTGGCTCGCGATCAGGTAGGCCGCGATCGCCAGGGCCGCGCCGATGACCATCGAGGTCTGTGCCTCTATCCGCTCGAGCATCAGGCCCACGATTGGGCTCGCGATCGTCAAAGCGAGCAGCAGGGCGGTGAGCAGCGACGAAGTCTGGGCATGGCTCCATGAGAATGAGCTGCGCAGCGGCTCGAAGAAGACGCCGAAGTTCAGAAAACCGCCGAAAAGAACCACCAGGATTACGAAGAGACCACCAACGATTACCCATCTGTGCCGTTCTGTTCCTGACATGCCTTTTCCCCGGGGTTGCGGCGGCCTGGCCGCCCGCGCCATTGCTGGTTTGTGTCGAGAGGCCGGCGTTCTATTCGGCCATCACTGCGGTAACGCCCGCCCGGCTCAAAGTCAAACGGCGGCTTGCCGCATCGATCGGAGCGACTATACTGGCCAGAGGCGATGGACGCGACGGAAAATCACGAGGCTGAGCCGGCGATCTCCCGGATGCGGGAGCGGTATCCCGAGCTGGGAAGCGGGCCGCTGCCGGTCGAGCCGTATATATCGCCAGCTTACTTCGAGCTCGAGAAGCGCCACATCTTCAAGCGGGTATGGCAGCACGTCGGTCGCGAGGCCGAAATTCCGCGGCCCGGCGATTTCTTCGTGGCCGACCTGCCGGCCTCCGACGCGTCGCTGATCGTGATTCGCGGACGCGATAACGTGATCCGCGCGCTGCATAACGTCTGCTCGCATCGCCTGAACAAGGTGGTTTACGAGCCACGCGGGTCGGCGCGCCGGCTCAATTGCAAGTTCCACGGATGGTCCTACGAACTTGATGGCCGGCTGGTCGGGGTGCCGGACGAGAAGTATTTCGCCGATCTCGATCGCGACCAGTGCGGGCTGACGCGCGCCAGCGCTGACGTATGGCAGGGGTTCATCTTCGTCAACATCGACCCGCATCCCAGCATGTCGCTGAGCGACTTCCTGCGGCCGGTCTATGCGGGGCTCGAGGGCTATCCCTTCGAGCGGATGACGAACTGTTATCGATGGCGCACGGTCGTGAATTGCAACTGGAAGCTGGCGCTGGATGCTTTCCAGGAGACCTATCATGTCCGTTACGTCCACGGCCGATCGATCGCCGATGCGCTGCGCCAGGACGAGGAAGGCAGCATGCTGCCGATCGATTGCCTGTGCGGCGATTTTCATCGCCGGCTCTCGATGGCGGGAAACCCGAAGACGGTCTACGGAAATCCGCAGGCGGCCAGCACCGTCGATGCGTCGACGCAACAGGCTGGTACGCAGCGGGTCGGCAAGATCGCGGCGGTGGCGCTCAAGGCGGGAAGAGGCGCGACGAAGCTTTCATTCAGCGCCGCCGACCTGCCGCCCGCGATCAATTGGAAAAAAGATCCCGACTGGGTCTTCGATATCAACGTCATATTCCCGGATTTCTATGTTTCGACCCGGCCCAATTACTACCAGGCCTACAATTTCCGTCCGATCGCCTACAACCGGACGCTGTTTGACTCACGCGTCTACTACCCCGAAATGAAAAATGCCGGCGGCCGTTTCTACCAGGAATACATGAAGTGCGTGCTGCGCGATGTCCTGCTCGAGGACCTCGGAACCCTCGAACAGATTCAGGCCGGTTGCGAGACCGGTCCCAAGACCCACATGATCCTGCAGGATTACGAACTGATGGTTCGTCACAATGCGCATGTCGTCAATCGCCTGATTCGCGAGGGCGAGAGCCGCCGCCAGGTCGCGTAGCGATATGTCAGCTCCCGTCAAGCTCCCGCCCGAGTTCGCCGCGCTTGAGCCTTTCGCCCATTGGGCGCTGCCGACCGAAACCGCCCGCAACCACCATCGCCATGAGAGCAGTGCGGCCGAGATCGATGCGTTTGCCGAGGCGATGCTGGCACGCTTCGATGAGATCGTCGCGCGGCTCAATGAATTTCCGCTCGACGCGATGCCCGAGCAGTGGCGGCCGCTCTACTGGATGCTGCTGTCGCTGGCGGAAGTCGCTCCCGCCGTCGAGTTCTACCATGGCCCGCAAGTTCCCGACGGTTACGATACGCGCCGCTTCGTGGCCGACGAGAGCTTTCCCCTGCGGCCGCGCATGTAGGGACCATCCGATGGCGCGCTGCCGAATCTTCTCGATCGATGCCGACCTGCTGCCGGTCGTCGAAGGCGGGCTCTATACCAAGAACTTTTCGACGGCGCGGATGAGCGTCTCGGTCGTCAAGTTCGTTTCACCGGGCGGCGTTTCGCTCAAGGCCCGGCCACACAGCCATGGCGAGGAGGCTTCGTTTCAGATCGAAGGTGGATGCTCGGTCTTTCAGCCCGACGATGCTCCCGGCGCCGAGTATCGCATGGAGGCCGGCGACGCGCTCCTGATCCCGGCCGGCACGGCTCATTACGGAACCAACCGTTTTGGGGCCGCAGGGGTCTCGATGCGGCTTAATGTGGTATCTCCGCCGCGTGCCGAGTTCGCGGCCAAAAATGCGCCGCCGTTTTATCCGCTGGCCGATCCGCCCCCAAAACGCGATTGAAGTTATCTGAACATGGATACCTGTAAACTCCTCGGTTCCGCCGCCGCGATCGCGAGTGCCGAGGCGCGCCGCGAATCGACTCTCATCGCGCAGGCCGGCGAGACGCTGGTTACGGCCGTCACCGCCTGCCGCCGGGACGACCGGATTGCCGACCCGGTTTCGCCGGCGGGCTGGACCGAAGAGGTCGGCGCGGTCGTGCAAGGGCGCTTCGAGCTCATCTTCGATGACGAGACCCGCGCGCTCGACGCCGGCCAGGCCGCCGCCATCGACCAGGGTCAGCCGCACGCCTGGCGATGCGTCAGCGAACGGGGCGTGCTCTACCGGGTCGCGATGAAAGCCGGCGACGAGGCGCCGTGAGCCGCCCGATCTCCGGGGCCGGGCGTTTGCGAACCGAAGGTGCGGCGGCGCGGACGCTGCGCCGGCTCGAAGCGCGCGCCGAGATTCTAGATCTGAAGGCGCGCTACGCCGCCCATGCCGACGCAAAATATCTTCCCTCGCACCAGCGCGCATCGTCCGAGGTTCTCGAGCGTGTGGCCCGTGGCCAGGCCGAATGCTTCACTCGCGACGCGCTCTGGCATGCGAGCCCGGAGTTCGGCGGCGATCTGAGCGAGCGCGAGGCGCTGTTCCGATTCTTCTGCCGCGCGCCATGGCGTTTCGCGATGCATTTCTATGTCGCGCCGGAGCTGACGATCGACGATGATCGCGCCGCCGGCCGCTGGCGGCTGCTCCAGATCGCGATCGCCGACGGCAGCCCCGCGCCGATGCTCCTCAGCGGCGTCACCGCCGAGGAATACCGCCGCGAGGAGGGCCGCTGGCTGATCTCGCGGATGTCCTTCGAGCAATTGCATGCCCTGAGCCCCACGGCCGCCGCGCCCGAGCTCCGATGCCTGATTCCGGCCGCTTTCGGAACAGCCAGCTAGGCTCGGGAGAGAACCATCATGGCCGGGACCTGGGCGAAAGCCGCTGACCTCGCCGCCTTTGCCGGGCGCGACACGCTGGCAGTTACCGTCGCGGGCCGCAAGCTCGGACTGTTCCGCGTCGGCGATCAGTTCTTCGTCATCGACAATCTATGCACGCATGGCCAGGCCTTGCTCAGCGACGGCTTTCTCGAGGACGGGGTCATCGAATGTCCCCTGCATGCCGGCCTGTTCGACGTTCGCACCGGATGCGCGCTGGCGCCCCCCGCGGTTCGCGACCTCACCAGCTATCCGGTCCGAATCGACGGCGATACGATCCTGGTCCTGCTTCCCGAGGAGGCGGACTGAGTGGCCGCGCTGCACAAGAGGAGCAGCCCCCGGGCGAAAGTCGCCCTGGTCAGCACCGGCGGGACCATCGCGATGGTGGGTCGCGGCGCCTATGATTGGGTCGATTACGCCGAGTCAGGCATCGTGCGCGACGCCTCCGAGGTGCTCGGGGAGATGGCCGATGCGCTTCCCGACGTGCCGCTCGAACCGGTCCCATTCCGGCGCATCGGCAGCACCGCGATCGGAACCGGCGATTGGCTCGAACTGGCGAAGCTCATCGCGCGGTTGGTCAGACGCCGCGACGTCGCCGGCGTGGTCGTGACCCACGGCACCGCGACCCTCGAGGAGACCGCGTGGATGCTCGCGCTCACGGTCGTGACGCACAAGCCGATCGTGCTCACCGGTGCGCAGCGCCCGCCGAATACGGCCGGCAGCGATGCCGCGCCTAACCTGCGCGGCGCGATTCTGGCCGCCGCCAGCCCCGCGTTGACCGGCCTCGGGGTGATGGTGGTGATGGATAATCGCATCCACGACGCGCGCTCGGTCACCAAGCTCGCGAATCACGATCTCGACGCGTTTCAGAGTCCCGAGAACGGCCCGCTCGGCCGGATCACCGCCGATGGCGGGATTGTTCTGCGCCGCCGGCCGACGCCGATGCCGGTGCGGCGTCCGTGGCGGCTTTTTAGCCTGCGCTCGCTCCCGCGGGTCGATATCGTTTACTCGTATGCCGGCGCCGACGGCGTTGCGGTCAAGGCCCTGGTTGCCGCCGGGGCGCGCGGAATCATCTCGGCCGGCCTGCCGCCTGGACGCCCCGCCAATCCCGAGCGCGAGGCGCTGGCCAAAGCGGCGCGCGCGGGCGTGGCCGTGGTGCTGGCGAGCCGTGCGATAAAAGGGATTGTCGAGCCGGCGGCCGACGCGGCGCGCGACGGCTTTCTCAATGCCGGCGACCTGAGTCCGGTCAAGGCGCGCATCCTGCTGATGCTCGCGCTCTCAGCCGTGCGGCATCCCGCACGTATTCAGGCTATTCTCGACCAGTTTTGATGGCCCTGCGGCGCGGCATCGGAAATCCGATGAGTCCAATTCGCGTAGAGACCTGGCCCAACCGGCTGATTCTCGGACCCGGCAGCGTCGACACGCTCGCGGCCGTGGCGGGCGAGCTCGGCGCGCGCCGCGCCCTGGTGTTGTGCGGAAGGACAGTTGCGTCGGGTCCGATTCTGGGCCGGGTGCGGGCAGCGCTCGGCGACCTCTGCTGCGGGGTCTTCGACCAGGTGGCCGCGCATACGCCGCTCCCGATGGTTCAGAAAATTGTCGCGATGGTCCGCGCGCTTGAGGCCGACACACTGGTCAGCGTCGGCGGCGGCAGCGCGATCGATGCCGGCAAGGGCACGGCGCTGCTGCATAACACCAACGGCGCGCTTGAACCTTACGTGATTCGCTACCATCCCGACGGCACGATGCAACGCGATTTGATAGCCGGCCCGACGATCACGCATATCGCGATTCCGACCACCAGCGGCTCTTCGAGCGAGGTCCTGCCGACCGCGGGAATCCGCGACCCGCAGCAGCGTCGCAAGCTGCTCTTCTGGGACGACGCGTTAATCCCGCGCGTTGCGATTCTCGATCCCGAGATGGCGATCCATACCAATCCGACACTGACCGCGACCAGCGGGATGACGGCGGTCGCGCGATGCGTCGAGTCGCTCTATTCGGCCGCTCGCAACCCGTTTGCCGAGGGGCTCGCGCTGCATGCGCTGCGCCTGCTCTATCGCAACCTGCCGCGTGCGGTCGAAGAGCCCCAAAACCTCGAGGTGCGCTACCAATGCCAGGTCGCGTGCTCGATGTCGGGGGTTGCGGCGATCAACTCGATGGTTTCGATCGTGCACGCGTTCGGCCATATCGTGGGCGGCCGCTACGGCCTCCAGCATGGCGTCTCGCATGCGATCCTGCTGGCACCGGCGATGCGCCGCTTTATGCCGGTGCTGGGCGATAGCCAGCGGCTGGTGCTGCAAGCGATGGGCGGGGAGGGCGCCGCCGGAGTTGATGAGGCCGCGGCAGCCGCGGATCTGATGACCGGGCTCATCGCGCGGCTCCCGCTCAAACGGCGGCTCCGCGACCTCGGGATTCCCTCCGGCGAGCTGCCCGAAATCGCGGAGCAGGCCGCGCACGACTACATGATGGCCAACGTGCCGTTGCCGACGCCGATCCCGGAAATCGAAGCGTTGCTGCGGATGGCGTGGTGAGCGCGGCCGCCGAGCCCCTGTCGATGCGCCTGGCCGGGTGGTTCGGCCGGCTCCAATGGCGCTCGCTGCCCGAGGAGCAGCGCGACCTGGCCCGGATTCGGCTGCTCGATACGCTGGGCCTGATGCTCGTCGGCTCGGAATCCGAAGCGGCGATGATCGCGCGCGATCGCGCGCTTCAAAGCCGCGGCGCTGGCGGCGCCAGCGTGGTCGGAAGCGCGGTCCGCGTGCCCGCCGAATGGGCCGCTTTCGCCAACGGGATCATCGCGCACTGCCTCGATTACGACGATACCTTCCCGGACTCCGTGGTTCATCCTGGCAGCATGGTAGTGCCGGTGGCGCTGGCGGTGGGGGAGGAGCGCGGGGCCTCGGGCGCGGAAATCCTGACGGCGATCGCCGGCGGCTACGAGATCGCGGCGCGGGTCGCGCGCGCCGGCGGCCGGCGCTTTCACGAGCGCGGCTTCCACGCCTCCGGGATCTTCGCGCCGATCGTTTCAGCCTTCGTCGCGGGCCGGCTGATGCATCTTCGCGCCGAATCGATCGCCGCCGCGGCCGGGCTCGCCGCCAGCATGTCGGGCGGCCTGATGGCGTTTCTGGCCGACGGCTCATGGTCGAAGTGGCTCCATCTGGGCTGGGGAAATTTCGGCGGCATCCTCGCCGCGCAACTGGCTGCGGGCGGATTTCGCGGGCCGGCCGGCGCGCTCGATGGACGCCATAATCTCTACGCCGCCTTCCTCGGTAATCCGCCGGTCGAGTTTCACGCGATCGGCGCGAAGCTGGGTGAGCGATGGTTCGGCGATACGGCGCTGTTCAAGCTCTATCCATGCGCGCACGTGATCCAGCCCTACATCGATCTGGCGCTCGAGCTGCGCGCGGAGCTGGCGCTTGAGGCGCCCGCGGTGCGGCGCGTGGTCTGCACCGTGGCGCCCTGGGCGGTGCCGATCGTATGCGAGCCGGCGGCGGAAAAGAGCCGGCCGGCTACGATGCTCCAGGCGGTCGCGAGCCTGCCGTTCCATGTCGCCGCCGCGATCCTCGATGGCCGCGTCGATCTCGAGACGCTTGCCGAGGCCGCGCGCAATCGGCCGGCGTTAATCGCGCTCGCGAGCCGCGTCGGTTATATCGTCAGCCCCGATCTCGAGGGTTTCGCGGCGCGCCTCGAGATCGAGCTCGCGGACGGACAGCGTATGGTCAGGAGCGGACGCGCCGCCGAGGCGGATGCGGAGCGGCTGGGCCGGAAATTCCACTCGCTGGCGGGCCGCGCGCTCGCGCATGATCGCGCGGAGGAGCTGGCGCTTGCGGCCGCGCAGTTCGCCGAGGCCGAAGACGCGCAGGCAATTACCGCCATCCTGCGCGAGGCCGCCCCGTCGATCGCGGGCTGAAGAATTTCTCCCGGTCCGGGACGGTGGCTCGAATCCCGATGCTGAAAGAGATCGCGATTCCGTTTCTGCGCCTGGGCCTGACCGCGTTCGGCGGTCCGGCGGCGCATATCGCGATGATGGAAGAGGAGTTCGTGCGGCGCCGCCGCTGGCTCTCGCATCAGCAATTCCTCGACCTGCTCGGCGCGACCAACCTGATTCCCGGCCCGAACTCGACCGAGATGGCGATTCATATCGGCTATCAGCGGGCCGGATGGCGCGGACTGCTCGCCGGCGGGCTCTGCTTCATCGTGCCGGCCGCGCTGATGGTGAGCGCGATCGCGTGGGCCTACCTCCGCTACGGCTCGCTCTCGCCGGTTCAGGGGATGATGTACGGAATCAAGCCGGTGATAATCGCGGTGATCCTGCAGGCGCTGTGGCGGCTTGGCCCCGGCGCGATCAAGAGCCGCTTCCTCGGCGCAGTGGCGATAATCGCGACCGCCGCCGCGCTGCTCAACCTGAATACGCTGGCGGTGCTGTTCGGCGCGGGTATCGTGAGTGCCGCCGCTGGTTCGATCGCGCGCCGGCGGATCGCGGATGCCGCGGGGGGCGCGATCGCGGGATGGGCGTGGCCCGGCTACGCAATGCGAGCCGCCCCGATCGCCGGCGCAGCGGCGCCGTTCGGTCTCTTCGGGCTGTTCCTGTTCTTCCTGAAAGTCGGCGCGGTGCTCTATGGCAGCGGCTACGTGCTGCTCGCCTTTCTGCAATCC
>JBGPMT010000040.1:0-13947 GCA_041487135.1 Binataceae bacterium (SeqCode)
AGCGGCGCAAACGGCGACTCGCTCGTGACGCGAGTCGACAGTCTGATCGAAGCACTCGAGCATTCAGCGAGCGCCGCGCGATCCCTCAAAGAGCGCCTCGAGGCGCTCGCTGACCTGACGACGAAAATGTTTGAGGCGATGGAGTTCGGCTTTCTCTTCGACCCGAGCCGGCAGCTCCTCTCGATCGGCTACCGCGTCACTGAGCCCAATCTCGACCCCAACTGTTACGACCTGCTCGGCTCCGAAGCGCGACTGGCGAGCTTCGTCGCGATCGCCAAGGGGGACGTGCCGGCGCGGCACTGGTTCCACCTTGGGCGCACGGTAACCCCGGTGGACAGTGGTTCGGCGCTGCTCTCATGGTCCGGATCCATGTTCGAGTACCTGATGCCGAGCCTCGTGATGCGTGCCCCTGCAGGATGCCTGCTCGAACAGACCAACCGCCTGGTCGTCAGTCGACAGATGGAATATGGCGGCGAACTTGGCCTCCCGTGGGGTGTCTCGGAATCGGCGTACAATGTGCAGGATCAGGACCTCACCTATCAGTACTCCAGCTTCGGCGTCCCCGGCCTGGGGCTCAAGCGCGGGCTCAGCGACAATGCCGTGGTTGCCCCTTACGCGACGGCGTTGGCGGCGATGGTTGACCCGCAAGCGGCGGTGCGAAACTTCTCCCGTCTTGCCGCAGCCGGCAGCCGTGGCCGCTATGGCCAGTATGAGGCCCTGGACTACACGCCGGTGCGTCTGCCAGAGGGCGAGGAGGTGGCGGTCGTTCGCTCCTACATGGCGCACCATCAGGGGATGACCGTGATCGCGATCGCCAACGCTCTCCATGACGGGGCGATGCGCGCCCGCTTTCACGCCGAGCCGATCATCCAGGCGACCGAGCTGTTGCTGCAGGAACGCACTCCGCGCGATGTGGAGGCCGCTCAGCCCCGAGCCGAGGAGGTGAAGACGGCGGCCAACGTCCGCGAACTGGTTCCACCGATGCCGCGCCGGTTTCAATCGCCTCACCAGCCGATTCCTCGCACCCACCTCCTTTCCAACGGTTCCTACGCGGTGATGATCACCGCGGCCGGCTCGGGATACAGCCGCTGGCGTGATCTTGCGGTCACGCGTTGGCACGAGGACGCTACCTGCGATTGCTGGGGCACTTACATCTTCCTGCGCGACGCGCATAGCGGCGAAGTGTGGTCGGCGGGCTACCAACCAAGCGGAGTCGAGCCGGATAGTTACGAGGCGGCGTTCTTGGAGGACCGAGCCGAAATCACCAGGCGCGACGGCACGATCGCGACCACGCTGAAGATAGTGGTCTCGCCGGAGGAAGACGCCGAGGTTCGCCTGGTGTCGGTCTCCAACCTCGGAAGCCGCGTTCGCGAGATCGAAGTGACCTCGTACGCGGAGGTCGTGTTGGCGCCCGATGCGGCTGACGCCGCCCATCCGGCATTCTCCAATCTGTTCGTGCAAACCGAGTTCATAGCCGACCTCAGCGCCATCCTGGCCACCCGGCGGCGGCGTTCGCCCGCCGAGCCAGAGATCTGCGCGATGCACCTCGCCGTGGTGGAAGGCGAGGTCGTGGGCGGCGCACAGTTCGAGACCGACCGGGCACGTTTCCTGGGACGCGGACGCGGGGTGCGGACGCCGATCTCGGTCATCGACGGCCGGCCGCTGTCCAACACGGCCGGCGCCGTGCTCGATCCGATCTTCAGTCTTCGCCGGCACATCAGGGTTGCGCCGGGGGCCACGGCACGCGTCGCGTTCTGGACGCTCGTCGCGCCCTCGCGCAGCAAAGCGCTCGGCCTGGCCGACAAACACCACGACCCAGCGGCCTTCGAGCGCGCCGTCACCCTCGCGTGGACCCACGCGCGGGTGCAGCTTTTCCATCTCGGCATCGACACCGATGAAGCCAACCTCTTCCAGCGCCTGGCCAGCAGCGTGCTCTACTCCAACCCGGCGCTGCGGCCTTCATCCGAAGTGCTTAGACGAAGTGAGGGCGGACCGTCGGCACTGTGGGCGCACGGTATCTCAGGCGACTTGCCAATCGTCGTGTGCCGAATCGATGAAATCGATGATCTCGAAATTGCCCGCCAGTTAATCCGCGCCCACCAATATTGGCGGATGAAGCAGTTGGCGGTCGATCTGGTGATTGTGAACGAAAGACCCGCGTCCTACCTCCAGGATCTGCAGAACGCTCTGGAGGGACTGGTTCGGGCCTACCAGTCGCGATCGCCCGCCGGGGAAGAAAGCGCGCGCGGAGCCGTGTTTATATTACAAGCCGAACTGGTCTCGGCCGAGACGCGCAGCCTGCTCCAGAGCGTCGCACGAGCGGCGCTGTTCAGCCGCCGCGGGAGCCTCTTCAAGCAGATCCAGCGGCTCGAGGAATTCGAGGCCGCTGGCAGGCCGCCGGCGAGACGCTCGCCGGCCAATGAGGCGCCTAAGGCCACGCTGCCCCGGCTGGAGCTCGAGTTTTTCAACGGCCTCGGCGGCTTCGCAGAAGGCGGGCGGGAATACGTGACGATCCTCGGCGAGGGGCAATGGACGCCAGCGCCCTGGGTCAACGTCATCGCCAGCCCCTCCTTCGGCTTCCAGGTATCAGTTGAAGGCGGGGGGTACACGTGGTCGATCGACAGTCAACAGAACCAACTCACCCCCTGGTCCAACGACCCGGTCGGCGACCGGCCAGGTGAAGTGATCTACCTTCGCGACGAGGATAGCGGGGCGCTCTGGAGCCCCACGGTTTTGCCGATTCGCGAGGAAACTTCGTCCTACGTCGTTCGACACGGCCAGGGCTACAGTCGTTTCGAGCACACCTCGCACGGAATCGCGCTCGAGCTTCTGCAATATGTCCCGCTCGATGACCCGATCAAGATTTCCCGGCTGAAGATTCGCAATCTCTCGGGGCGATCCCGGCGTCTCTCGATCACCGCGTACGTGGAGTGGGTGCTGGGCGTTTCCCGCGCGGCCTCCGCCCCGTTCGTTGTGACCGAGATCGATGCAGAGACCGGGGCAATGCTGGCGAGGAACCACTGGAGCGCCGGGTTCGGCAGCCGCGTGGCGTTCGCGGACCTCGCCGGGCGCCAACTCACCTGGACTGGCGACCGGACCGAGTTCCTCGGCCGCAATGGCACGCTCGATCATCCGGCCGCGATGGAGAGTGCAAGGCCGCTCTCCAATCGGGTCGGCGGCGGCCTCGACCCGTGCGGCGCTCTCCAGACCCGCGTCGAGCTCGGGCCCAACGGGGTGGCAGAGATCGTCTTTTTTCTGGGCGAGGCGGCGACCAAGGCGGAAGCTAATGCCCTGATCACGCGCTACCGGGCCGCTGACCTCGACGCGGTCTTGCGCGCCGTGGCCCGGCTTTGGGATGACACCCTCGGCGCGGTTGCGGTGAGGACGCCCGATCGTGCGATGGACGTTTTGCTCAATCGCTGGCTGTTGTACCAGACACTCGCCTGTCGGGTGTGGGCGCGGTCGGCGTTCTACCAGGCGAGCGGCGCTTACGGCTTTCGCGACCAGCTCCAGGACGTTATGGCGCTCAGCGCGTCGAAGCCGGATGTTACGCGAGAGCATCTGCTGCGCGCAGCCGCGAGACAGTTTGTCGAGGGTGACGTTCAGCACTGGTGGCTGCCGCTGTCGGGCCAGGGGGTTCGCACGCGAATCTCCGACG
The DNA here is from genome assembly GCA_041487135.1 of Binataceae bacterium (SeqCode). GTDB lineage: Bacteria > Desulfobacterota > Binatia > Binatales > Binataceae > JAJPIG01. The sequence continues at coordinate 3,659 of JBGPMT010000040.1, forward strand.
ACCAGGTCTGGCTGCCGTACGCCGCTGCTCATTACGTCGAGGTCACGGGCGATCTCGCAATCCTCGACGAAATGGTGCCCTTTCTCGAAGGGCCAGCGCTCGGCGCCGACCAGCAGGAACTGTTCTTTGAACCGGCGGTTTCCAAAGAACAGGGCACCCTATTCGAACACTGCGCTCGGGCCCTTGACCGAAGTCTTGCGGTCGGTCGGCATGGGCTGCCGCTCATCGGCACCGGCGACTGGAACGACGGCATGAATCGGGTCGGCGCCGGCGGGAAGGGCGAGAGTATCTGGCTCGGCTGGTTCCTTTGCGCCACGCTCTCGGCTTTCACCCCGCTGGCGGATGGCCGCGGCGCGCAGGCGCGCACCGCCGCTTGGCTACAGCACGCGTCCGCGCTGCGGGAATCGCTGGAGCGGGAAGGCTGGGACGGCGACTGGTACCGGCGCGCCTACTTCGATGACGGAACGCCGCTCGGTTCGGCCTCGAGCAGCGAATGCCGAATCGATTCGATCGCGCAGTCGTGGGCGGTGATCTCCGGCGCCAGCGATAAAACCCGGGCCGTGACCGCCATGGCGGCGCTGGAGGAATACCTCGTCCGCCGCGACGACGGACTGCTCCTGCTCTTCAGCCCGCCCTTCGATCGGACACCGCTCGACCCAGGGTACATCAAAGGGTATCCGCCCGGCATCCGGGAGAACGGCGGCCAATACACGCACGGCGCACTCTGGTCAGTGCTGGCCTTCGCGATGCTCGGCGACGGAGACAAGGCCGGTGAGCTGTTTTCGCTCTTGAACCCGATAAATCACGCGAGCACGCGTGCCGAGATTTATCGCTACAAGGTGGAGCCCTACGTCGCCTGTGGCGACCTCTACGCAGAGCCTGCGCACATCGGGCGCGGTGGATGGACCTGGTACACTGGTTCGGCCGGATGGATGTATCGGGTGGGCCTCGAGTGGATACTCGGATTTCGTTTGCGCGGCGCAACGCTGCTTCTCGATCCGTGCGTGCCGAAGGCCTGGCGAAACTTCGAAATCGCCTTTCGATACCACTCCGCGCGCTACGACATCGCGGTCGAGAACCCACACGGAGTCAGCCGTGGTGTCGCTCGCGTCGAGCTCGACGGCCAACCGCTAGCGGGAAACCTGGCACAGATCCCGTTGGCGGACGACGGTGTGGCTCATCGGGTGCGCGTAGTCCTGGGGGTGCCCATGCTCTCGTCGAGTGACAACCTCAAGGCGATGGCATCGATGGCCAGCGGAGAGAAGTAACAGCCTGGGTCCAGTGCGATTCGGAACAGGCACAATCGGAATCATGGAAGTAAGTCCCCTGGCTGGAAAGCCTGCTCCGTCCTCGATGCTGGTAAACGTTCCGAGACTGGTGACCGCGTACTATGCGGAGCGGCCCGATCCGTCGATCGCCGCGCAACGCGTCGCGTTCGGGACCTCGGGTCATCGAGGCTCCGCTTTCGAGCGCAGCTTCAACGAGCCGCACATTGTGGCCATCACGCAGGCAATTTGCCTGTATCGCAAGGCGCACCACATCGACGGTCCGCTCTTCATCGGGATGGACACTCATGCGCTTTCCGAACCGGCCTTCGTCAACGCCCTCGAGGTGCTGTCGGCCGGCGGAGTCGAGGTGATGATCGACCGCGATCGCGGTTATACGCCGACGCCGGTCATCTCGCACGCAATCCTGACCTACAACCGCGGCCGTAAGACCGGCCTGGCCGACGGGATCGTAATCACGCCCTCGCACAATCCGCCCGAAGACGGCGGCTTCAAATACAATCCGCCCAACGGCGGACCGGCCGACACCCACGTCACCGGCTGGATCGAGCGCACCGCGAATACGCTCCTGGCGGAAGGTCTGCGCGCTGTGACCCGCATTCCCTATGAGCGCGCTTGCCACGCTCCGAGCACTCATCGCTACGACTACATCGGTTCCTATGTGGGCGATCTCTTAAGCGTGGTGAACATGGAGGCAATCCGCGGCGCGGGGGTCAGGATCGGCGTGGATCCGCTCGGCGGCGCCGGCGTGCACTACTGGGGACCAATTATCGAGCGCTACGGCATAGCGGCTAACGTCGTTAACGACGCGGTCGATCCGACTTTCCGATTTATGACTGTGGATTGGGACGGCAAGATCCGGATGGACTGTTCGTCCCCGTATGCCATGGTGCCGATAGTTAAGATGAAGGACCGCTTCGACATCGCGTTCGCCAATGACACCGACTACGATCGGCACGGAATAGTCACACCGACGGCGGGATTGATGAATCCTAATCACTATCTGGCCGTCGCAATATCGTATCTTTTCAAACATCGCAGTGCGTGGCCGAAGGACGCTGCGGTCGGTAAGACAGTGGCGAGCAGCAACATCATAGACCGTGTGACGGGCGGACTCGGACGGCGGCTGCTCGAGGTGCCGGTTGGCTTCAAGTGGTTTGTCGACGGTCTCATCAACGGATCGGTCGGCTTCGGCGGGGAGGAAAGCGCGGGCGCTTCATTCCTGCGCATGGATGGGACGCCGTGGACCACGGACAAGGACGGAATCATCCTTGGCCTGCTCGCGGCGGAGATCACCGCGCAACTCGGCCGCGACCCCGGCGCACTCTACCTCGAACTCACGCGTGACTTTGGAGCGCCGGTGTACGAACGGATCGACGCGCCCGCCACGCCCGAGCAAAAGGGGATCCTTGCCAAGCTCTCCCCCGGCCAGGTTCAGGCGGAGCAGCTCGCGGGCGAAAAGATCCGCGCGACACTCACCACCGCACCTGGCAACGGTGAATCAATCGGCGGACTCAAAGTTATCACCGACCACGGATGGTTTGTCGCGCGCCCCTCGGGCACCGAGGCGGTCTACAAGATCTACGCGGAGAGCTTCCTCGGCACCACGCACCTCAAACGGATTCAGGAGGAGGCTCAGGCGCTCATCGCCAGAGTGTTTGAACAGGAATCCGGCGGGCAGCCAAAGCACGGCACGGCCTGATGGCCTTGCGCGAATAGCTGGTGTTTTGAGCCCCGCCTCAGACGCGCCATCGAGCGAGAGCTCGATGGCGCATCCACCACCGCACCGTCGCGGGGAAATGCAGGGATCGAATTATCGATGCCCAAGCCACTATGGATGCTGCGCGAACCCGAATTTGTAACGCGAAAGCAGCTTCGATCCATAGACTGATTTCCGAAAGGACGAGGCGGCGAATTATATCACTCAAATAACCGTAATCTCACCAAAGTCAGGCTCAAGCGATGCAGGCCCGGCAGCGCTTGACGCTCCGGAGCGGCCTTCAATAGATTGATCCGGGAGGAGACCCCCGATGCTGAAATTGTTCGATTACAAGCCGTGACCCTACGCGCGCAAGACGCGCATGGCCCTTTTGGAAAAAGGGCTCCAATGGCAAACCACCTGGCTCGACCTGCCCGCAGGTGAGCACAAGAAGCCCGAGTACCTGGCGATCAACCCGGTCGGCAAGGTGCCGGCGCTGATCGATGATGGTGTGATCGTCCACGACTCGACCATCATCAACGAGTATCTCGAGGACAAGTTCCCGGAAAAGGCGCTGCTGCCCGATGAACCGGTAACGCGGGCGCGGGCGCGCGCGTTCGAGGATTACGCCGACGCGTACCTGATGCCGTCGCTGTTCAAAATTTTCTTTCAGATGCGCAAGCCCGAAGCCGAATGGGACCGCGCGAAAATCGCCGAGGGCGAACGCGAAGCGCGCGAGCATTTCGCCTATCTCGAACGCGAACTTAAGGGACGCGACTACTTTGCAGGCGAGTTCAGCCTGGCGGATATCTCGTTTGTTCCGCCGCTCGCCAACCTGGAGCGCGCGGGCTTCTCGATCCCGGACGAGTTCCCGAACCTCAAGGCATGGTGGAAGCGGATGAAGGCGCGGCCCAGCTTCGACGCGAGCTGGCCGAGCGACTAATTGTCGTTCGCGATCGAGATGCGGCGGCGGGCTTAGAGTTCAGCCAGCGGAAATCGCTCCGGTTCACCGTCCAGCCGGTCGCCGTCCTTCAGCACCGGACTGACGCTGTCCTGCGGTGGCGCGAAGCGCCGGAATTTATAGGTCGAGTCGTCGCCGCCGTAGCGGATTGTCACCGCGGCGCGCGTGCGAGTGGTGGAGGCGTTGCCGCCCGCTCCATGCAGCGTGCGCAGATGATGGACTACGACGTCGCCCGGCGCGGGTGCGTAGATAGCCAGGTCGAAATCCGATTCGTGGCCTTCGATCCGCGGCACGGGCACGCCGATATCATCATCGGTGGCGTCGCTGATGAAGTAGTTGACCTTGTAGACGTCGCCCGATTTTTGGGAGCCCTTGAGATACTGAACCAGGCCCAGCTCAGCAGTTTCCTGCGTGGTTGGAATCCGCACCCCGCATACCTGCTCGCCCTGGATATGATCGTAGCCCTGGTCGGCATGCCACGCCGTCTTCTCCATCGTTCCGGGCGGCTTGACCAGCACCTGCTCCCCGTAGAGGTAAACCTTTCGTGATTTCATGAGCGCGGCCGCGATTTTGGGAGCCGGCGACCTGAGCGCCAGCTCGCGCATTCCCGGATGGGACTTCCAGGCATCGGTCGCGGAAATATAATGTCCCCTCTCGCGTGCCGGTTTTACCTGCGGATCGAGGAGCACGTTGCCGCTCAATTGCCCGGGAGTCCCCCAGTCGCGCTCGGGATCTGACCATCGGCCGCTTGCCGCCAGCCTCTCACCCGCAAGAGCGAGACCCAGGCCCGTGAAATCGATCGTCTGGCCGAGCTGCTTCGCCAGAATCTCTTCGATTGTTGAGGCCAGCAATTTGGCCCACTCGGGGTCCAGGATCCCGGGGAGCCAGACCACGCCGTCCCGCTCGTAGGTTTCCAACTCTTCCTTCGTGATTGGCCGTAGCAGGTTTCGATTCATCGCTGACTCCTTGGGCCGATGTCACGCCGCCACTTTCACACGATCATAACGATCCGGTTCCGGAACGACATGGCGTTTTCAGGACCGGGTTATACTTATCAGGAAAATCCCGGCGGTGAGAAGTTCTCCGCAAGCGTCCTTTCCTCCGCGCCCGGGCGTGACCTAAAGCTCGTACCGGTAGGCAGTCTGGTGCGGCGGACAGGCTCAGGGCTTGATCGCGATGGCCTCGACTTCGATCAGCAATTCGGGCATCACCAGCCGCTTGACTACCACCGCGGTGCTGGCCGGGGGCTCTGCGCCGAACACCTCCCGGCGCGCCTCGAGCATCTGTCCGAAAGTGTTTTCGTCGGTCAGGAAGGAGGTGATCTTAACGATGTCCTTCAGGCCGGCGCCGGCTTTGGCAAGCACCGCCGCCACGTTGTTGAAAGCCTGATGGGTCTGCGCCTTGATATCGCCCGGGCCGACTAGCTGCCCATCGGGCCCGAACGCAACTTGGCCCGACACGAAAATCATCTGCCCGGATCGTATCCCCTGGGACAGCGGGTAGATGTCGTCCCACGCCCATCCCGGGTCAATTCGCGTCCTGCGGGGAGTCTTGATGCCCGGCTTCGCGGCGCTCCTCGAGCGGACCGCGCGCGCTTTCGCCCCGGTTCCGGCCTTCTTCACCCTGCGCTTGATTGATGCCATCTGAGACCTCCGTCGCGCTCCGCGCGGTTAGCGCAGAGTCTAGTGCCAATTTATCTGCGCCCCAAACCGGCGATGGCGTCTGTGGCGATCATTCAGGCCGCTCGCAACGCCCGCTCCACCATCGCGCCCGCCGCCGCCAGCACGGCGGCTAAAGCGGCTTTCGTCCACCATGCGGGCGGCAACCATGCCGGCATCGGAAAAACCGCCAGCGCGACGATCGCGACTAGAAGGCCGAGGCTAGTGCCGATCCAGGGTTGAGCGCGCAAACCCGGTTGCTCCGGTGGCGCTTGCCCGCTGATCGAGGGCGCGGGCTGCTCGCCGGTGGCTGACGGCGCGCCGGCCGGCGTCTGGAAGCGCGCGGCCACGTTGCGAGCGAACGCGGCAACGGTCGCATCCGCCTGTTTGCGGATCAGAGGCTCTCCGAACTCTCCCAGCTTGCCCAGGAATCGTACCTCCGTCTGCACCACCATCTCCGTCTGATTGGGAGCGTTTTCGACCAGGCTCATCGTGGCGGTGACCTTTGCGCCGCCGCCGATTCGACGGTCGTTGCCCTCCGCCCGCCCCACGGCCCTCCAGTTCCGCTCATCGCGTTCCTGGATAGTCATCGTCCCCTGCAGCGTGACATGAATCGGTCCCAGCTTGACCTTTAAAGCGCCGCGGTACTGGTCGTTGCCATCGGCAGTGACATTCTCGACGCCGGGCACGCAGGTCGCCATCTGCGGCACGTCCATCAGGAAACGCCACAGCTCCGCGGGCGCAACCGGGATCACGCAGCGCTGCTCGAAATTCATGCGCCGCGTCCGCCGGCTTGCGCACGGGCGACCGCTTGCGCGAGCGCCCGCCGGACGAAGACCACCGCCATGTCTCGCTTGTATTCGGCGGAGCCACGAAAGTCGGCGATCGGGTCGACGATGTCGGCGACCATCGCCGCGGCGTCCGCGAGCCTCCGGGGAGTTGGCTCCTGGCCGCGCAGCGCGCTCTCGACGACGCGTGCCCGTATCGGCGTCGAGCCTGCCGCGCCCAGCGCGACGCGCACGCCGGCGACACGGCCGCGGTCGATGGCGACCATCGCGGCGACGCCGACCGTCGCATAGTCATCGGCAGTCTGGGGCAAAAACTTGAGAAACGCATAACCGCTGGCGGGGGGAGCCGGCGCAATCGCCAGCTCGGTTACCATTTCATCCGGCTGCATGACCGTCTCATAATAGCCGGTGAAGAACTGATCGATCGGAACCTCGCGTTCGCCCTTGGGCGAGCGCAGCTTGACGCGCGCATCGAGTGCGATGAGTGCGGGCGGGAGGTCCTGGTTCGGATCCGCGTGCGCCACGGCGCCGCCAATCGTCGCCATCGTGCGGATCCGAACGGTGGCGACGTGGCGGCATGCCTCGGCCAGCAACGGAGCGTGCTCGCGCACCAGCGGCGAGGTCTCCAGTGCTCGATGTGTGCAGAGCGCGCCGATTCGCAAGCCGCGGTCGAAGCTTATCTTTGCGAGTTCAGACAGGCGGCGCAGGCCTACGAGGTAGCCGGGATTCACCAGCCGCTGCTTCATCAGGTTGATAAGTCCCGTGCCCCCCGCGATAAGTTTGGCCTCTTCGCCGTATCGGGTCAGGGTCGCGAGCGTCTCGTCGATAGTGACCGGCTCGGTATAGGTAAACGGGTTCATGGGCCGGTCTTTCCCTCGGCGGCGGCCTGTATCGATTCGATTATCTTGTAGTAGCCGGTGCAGCGGCAGAGATTACCCATCATCCACTCCCTGATCTGCTCCCGGGTCGGATGCGGGTTCGCATCGAGCAAGGCCTTCGAAGCCATGATCTGGCCGGGAGTGCAGATCCCGCACTGGAAACCGCCATATTCGATAAAGGCCTGCTGCAACGGGTGTAATCGATCGCCCTCCGCCAGCCCTTCGATCGTCGTGATTTCGCATCCCTCCGCCATCACGGCGAGCACGATACAGGAGCTCACCGGCTGCCCATCGAGCAGCACGGTGCAGGCGCCGCAGACGCCGACGCTGCAGCCTTCCTTGGTGCCGGTAAGCCCGAGATCGTAACGCAGGAAATCGACCAACAGCCGCTGGTCGGGAACTTCGCGGGCTACCGCCTTGCCGTTCACCTGCATCTGGATGTTTCTCACTGACGGTTCTCCTTGGCGCGCAGGCCCGCGTAGACTTTCTCGGCCGTGACCGGCAAATCCATCAAGCGCACGCCGACCGCATCAAACACCGCGTTGGCGACCGCGGCCGGGGGCGGCACATTGCTCATTTCGCCGATCGCCTTGCCGGCAAACGGTCCCGGCCCGGTTTTACTCTCGACCAACACCGTGGAGAGCTCCGGAATATCCATCGCGGTGGGCAGCTTGTAATCGCCCAGATGCGCAGTTGTTACCGCGCCATCGCGCACCTGCAGATGCTCGGTCATCGCCTGGCCGATACCCTGAACCAGGCCACCCTCGATCTGTCCCTGATGCGTCAGCGGGTTGATTACCGTGCCGACGTCGTGCGCGGTTACGATTCTTCTGAGCCGCACCTGGCCGGTTTCCGGATCGACCTCGACTTCCGCGACCTGCGCGGCGTAGCAGGTGACCTCGACCGGATGGCCGGCCACGTACGACCCGCTGCGGGTGAGAGGCAATGCTTCGTGCTCGGCGGCCCAACTCAGGAGCGAATCCCAATCGAGCTCGCGGCCGTCGCTGGCGATGAAGCGGCGATCGCGCATCTGTACCTGGTCCGGCGCGCAACCGAGGCGTCGCGCGGCCAGGGCGATAAGGGCGCTGCTCACTTCGCGGGCCGCGGTCAGAGTCGCCCGACCGGCCATGTGCGTCAGACGGCTGCCGCCGGCGCCGTCCTCCCATTCGGCGGTGTCGGTGTCGCCCTGTATCACGATGACGTCGCTGAGCGGCGCCTGGAGTTCCTCGGCAACCACCTGGCCCAGTACCGTGTAGGAGCCGGTGCCGGTATCCGCCGCTCCGGTGAGCAGGGTCAGTTTGGAATCCGCGTCGATCGTGAGCGTGGCGCTGGATGTTCCAAAGGCGCCGGTTGCGCGCTCGTAGATCCCGATACCGCGTCCGACGTTGGGCGGCTTGGGTGAGCCCCACGCGGCGGCCTCCGCGGCGGCCATCAGGGTCTCACGGCATCGGACGTGCTGCCATCGTTCGCCCATTGGCGACTCATCGCCGTCGATCAGCACGTTGCGCAGCCGAAACTCCAGCGGATCGATGCCGAGCTCGCGCGCGATCATGTCCATGTGACTCTCGACCGCGAAGGTGGTCTGCGGCGCTCCGGGCGCGCGATAGTGACCCCTGGGCACGGTGTTGGTGTAGACCCGCAACGCCTCGATCTCCATATGCGGCACGCGGTAGGGACCGCTCGCCGCATGCACTCCGCCGTGGACGAAGTGCAGCGGTATAAACGCTCCGTACGCTCCGCAGTTGAAGACCAGCTTCGCCTGATGCGCCGTGATCCGGCCGTCGCGGGTCACGCCCGTGCGCAGCGTGACCAGGGCCGCGTGGCGTGGATTCCCGGCCGTGAGCTCCTCGGTATAGGTCATCACCATCTTCACCGGCCGGCCGCTGGCGCGGGCCAGGAAGTAGCACAACGCGCTGTCCATCAACGATCCCTTGCCGCCGAAGTCGCCGCCGATGGCGGTGGGATTCACGCGCACCCGATCCTCCGCGACCCCGAACGCCAGCGCGAGCTGATTGCGCGCGATAAAGGGCGTCTTGTTGGAGAGCCAGATATCGATCTTGCCATCAGCTCCGATCGCGGCGGCGCAGGCATGCGGCTCGATATATCCCTGATGAACCGGCGGCACGAAAAACGTGTGTTCGAAGGTCCGCTCGGCCGCGGTGAAACCGAGCTTGAGATCGCCCCGGCGAAAGAAGTTCTGCGAGCAGACGTTCGCAAACGGATGAAACCGGCTGTCGCCGCCGATCGGCGGTATCGGCGGATGCTCGTAGGTCTCGGGGTGCTCGTGAAGCCGCGGAGCCTCGGCCCGCATCGCTTCCAGCGGATCGAACACCGCCGGAAGCTCCTCGTATTCGACCTCGACCAGGCGCAGGGCGTCCTCCGCGGCTTCGGGCGTTTCAGCCGCGACCGTCACGACCTTCTCGCCGATGAACCGGACGCGGTCGCGAGCCAAAACCGGGATATCGCGAAGAAAGCGGCCGATTCGCACCTCGGGCAGATCCGCCGCAGTCAGAACCGCGTGAACCCCGGGCAACTCACGGGCCGCCGAAAGATCAATCGAAACGATCCGCGCGTGCGGAAAGGGGCTGCGCAGCGTCTTCCCCCAGAGCATCCCCGGCAGCAGGATATCCGCGCTGTAACGCGCGCGGCCGGTTACCTTAGCCGGCCCCTCAACGTGGCCGGCCGCCTGACCGATACTGCGCAGGATTCCCATGCTCGCTCCCCGATCCCGGTTTTTTTCCGAATATCCGGCGAAATTCAGCTTGTAGCGCTACGGATTCGGAATGACAAACGGCCCGGGCCGGTGCGCGATCAGCGTGGCTATCGCGTCACCCCTGAATTCGATATTGATCGGCGGTCGAAAGCCTGAGCCATACGAGGAAACCGAGGATGGGCATCCGTACCGGCAGGGAATTCATCGCGGGCCTGCGCGACGGCCGCACTGTCTACGCCAGCGGCAAACGGGTCGAGCAGGTGACCGATTATCCGCCGTTTCGCGGAGCGCTTGCCTCGCTCGGCG